>JAYVJD010000237.1:0-20377 GCA_043769625.1 Pseudomonadota bacterium
AACACCACTGGGCGCCTTCCACACCTTACATGTGACATGCAATTTCACTTCGACGGAAGAAAAAGATTGGTTTGGTGTCGGCACTTATCTCAAACTCGACGATAGCGCCGCGCTGAACAATGCGCGCTTCGAGCAACAAACTTCTGGCCTGCGCATTGGCTCGCCAGTGCTGGACGACGGTTCGCTTCCCATTACGCCAGACCTGACCATTGATTTGGTGAAAATTTCTGCACCATTCTCATTGATTAAAGTACCCGAATTTGACACGAAGCAATATTTGAATGCCGAGTTAATCGGTATGTTGCGCGAGCGTGCAGGCGGTGCCCAGCCTCAATCAGGCGGCGCGAAAATAAAAGTCACACAAGAAAAATGGGCCGCCCATGACGTCGCCGGTGCAGCGGCAGCAACAGATCTCAACGGCACGCAAGCCTACATCCATGCGCGCATCAATGGCGGCGTGGCGCTACCAGCCGCGCAACAAGCGATTAGTTTAGCGGGGGTCATGTGAACACGCTCACCTTCAAGTCCTGGAAGCGTTCCCAGTTATTCGCCACTGCCGTGCGGCCAGCGGGTAAATCCAGGTTGGGCGCAACGCTAAAGTTGACCGTGACCGACGATGCAGACGGCGGAACTGCGACGGGTAATGCGCCATTTGTGTTGATGTCAGCGGCCGATGTGGCAGGCATCAAGCCAAGCGCCATTTTACGCGTCGCGCCCGCCCCCTATACACGCGATGCAGAAACAACAAAATATGTGCATATCGATTTTGCCGAGCAGGATTTGCCGTGGCGTTACACGCCACTCCCCAATGACGCTGCGCTACAACCTTGGGTGGCGTTATTAGTTGGCACTCCTGCTGAAATTCAAATTAACGCCAATTGCGCCAGCGTGACGGCACCAGTGTTCAGTGAACACAAACTGAATGAGTCGCACCTTTGGGCGCATGTGCAGGACGACACGCATTCACGTCTGCTCTCGCCGCGCAAATTGAAACCGCAGCACGAGTACGTGGCCGCGCTGGTTCCGGCGTTCAATGCCGCAGGTAACTCCGCTTGGGACGACGCCACACAAAATCTTGTGCTACCTGTCTTCTACAGTTGGCGCTTCTGGACCGGCGAAGAAGGGGATTTTGAAACCTTGGCGGCGAAGTTACATGCGCCCATAGCAGGCGACGTGGGCCGTGCCCAATTGCACTATCCGCGCGACGTTGTCATAAATGGTGTGAGCGAAAAGCCGGTGTTCCGATTGAGCGGTGCCATCGCTTCTTTGCAAGCCGATCTCGGACGGATTCAGCCAGAAACCATGGACGACGGACAATTACTCGACGCATTGCGATCCATTACTCCCCGACCAGAGCATGCAAATCTGTTGGCGCTCTCCACTACAGAAAAACGCGCCTTACTTACTCAGCGCTGTAAGCCGGTGCGCGACAGCATCAAGAACACGCGCGCAGATTTGGATCTGCTGAATGACACAGTCATCGACGCGGTCGAGCCGAAGCGTCAATTCCTTTCGCTGCCTCATTATGGTCGGCCTTGGTTGGCCGACCCCGATGCCGCCACCGAAGGTTGGCCTGAGGCCCTCAACGATGACCCGCGCTATCGCGGCACAGCAGGCTTGGGCATGTGGATGGGCGTGGAAGGGCAGGAGGCGCTGATGGATGCCGCCGTCGAGCAAGCGGGCGCGCTGCGCGATGCGGCCAGTCGAGTGAGCCATTTGGCGCTGGGCGTGATGAGCGCCAGCAGCTTATGGCAGCGCCGCTTGCCGGAGAATAAAAATCTGCGCTTAAGAATATTTGGCCCGATGATGTCGCGCCTATTAGCCGATGATGGCGGCACGGTGATGTCGCGCATTACCTCGGCGACCAGCCCTCTATCGCCCGCATGGTTTTCCAGCGCCAGTCAACGGCTGCTGCGCGATCGGGCAACCCATTCGCGCCATACGGCAGGGACGGAAACGTCCGCAAGCAGGCTTGATCGCGGCGCGTTACTAGATCTGGCGAACCAGCCGACACCGTTGCCTGATCGCATAGCGCAAGGTGTGCCGTCGATGGAGGCAATAGCCGATAAGCTGGGCCTAGCGCCGTTTGAGAAAATGCTCGGCATTGATGAAGGGGTGGTTGAAAAAATCCGCCGAGAACTGGCTGCCTTTATGCAAGATGCAGCGAACGCATATGAGCAAACTCAATCCAGAACAAAGCGTCAACTTCTGGCTGAAGAGGTCGCACAAAAGTACACGCAAATCCTGCAGGATTTACTCGCAAATTTCAGACTCTCCTGCGAAGGGCAACAGCTGGTGAACCAGATGTCAGCTCGCTTGAACCTTGGCTTGAAATGGCAAGAAATTATTGAAGATGCGCTGTCCGACGAAGCGGCACGCGAAAGACTTGAAGCAGCGTTGATACGCGCCGTGCGCCAATGTATGGCGCAACAAGCGTGCAGCGAGTTAGCGCATCGGTTGGATCGGCCGAACGCGAATTTATTTTGCGACGATTTGTTGGACAACTTGCCCGAGCCGCCGCAGCAGGAACAAAAGCCGATTAAGTTGGATGTGCTGCACGATGCTGTCGAAGCGGCGGTCGATCCGACTGCGCTTGATTCACCGGCGCGTCGTCGCGTGGCGGGCACCATTCAAGGCTTGGATATTTCTCGACTGACGCCGCCGCAATTACCTATCGGCCTCAATTTTCCTACCTGGGAATTACTGCGTCAGTACGACAAAGAATGGCTGTTACCCGGTACCGGCGCATTGAAAAAAGATTCGCTCACCGCATTGCAAACCAACCCGGCATTTGTCGATGCGTTTATGGTCGGCATCAACACTCAGTTTATGAATGAAATGCGCTGGCGTGATGTGGCTGTAGTGCGTAATTGCACGCCGCTGCGTATGTTTTGGGGGCAGATGAACTACGCCGAGCAAAAACGCAAACCTGATATCGAACCCTTAGACCAATGGGCAAAAGCGCCAGCAAAAGATGTCGGCGATTTATCCCATCAAACCATTAAACCCGCTGACACTGGCAATGCCAGCGGTAGCCGCTTGGTGATCGTCATTCGTTCAGATTTGTTCCGTCGCTACCCTAGTACCTTGGTTTATCTGGTGACGCGCCGCGTGATAGAAGTCGGGGGCGGAAAGTTTAGGCCTGCAACAGCCGCAGATGCAGAAAATACGCTCATGCCGGAAGACGACCTACTCAAGCTCACGCCCGTGCTGGAGCACGATGAAGACAAGCGGCTGGAACGCATTCACTTTGGCCCAACCTTCGTCGGCACATTGACCCCCGATGTTACCTTTTTTTGTTTCGATGTTTCGCCGGATACGCTCGATCAATACTGGTTGGTGTTGGATGAGCCGCCTACCGAGCTGCGCTTTCGCAATGATCAAGCCGAAAACAAAGAGCATTCGGCAGCTTTTGCTAAATCCACGATCGACAAACCTACTCGCGTTGCCATCAATGGCCAATTTCTGGAAGATCAAGCCCGCGGAGTCAACCCATGAAGCCGCTGACATTTGTTTATCGTGACCTGCGGCAACAGCGCGTGACCAAAGCTATCGACGCGCTGAGGCAAACGCCTGATGCCGGTTTGCAAGAGCAACTGACAGCCGAACAATCGCGCTTGTCGTTCTCCACTTTGCCCAATAGCGATCGCGCCTTTCTAGCCTATGTCGTCGATTGGTTGTGGGTCACGCCGCCGGATATTCGCGGCAGTATCAAGTCCGACCCGGTACTACGCTTGCTCTCCATCGACCCGCGTATTAGCGATGCACAAATTGCCGCGATTGAAGCGCTGCCAACATCGAGCGGACCAGTACCGCTTGATTTTATTGAAAAAATTCGTAGTGCGCTGGGCGACGATGTCGATGCGGTAGCCGAGCTGGCGCACGCTGCTTATCGTGAGCTGGCGGCAAATTATTATCCGTTTGACGATGTTGGTGTCATGCTGCCGCTGCGCTTGGAGACGCTGTTTGATGCGCCGACTTCGGCTAAAAATCCGGACCCTTTGCGGTGGAAACTGTCGTTGCGCGTGATACCGGATGAAGTATCTATTCGACGCGATAATGTGCTCGTCAGCGATGGCGAGCATCAGGCGCTGATTGATTTTTGGAATGCCGCTGCACCGCCGACTTTGGCGCCGCCCTTCGTGATGCAAACCTGGCTGGACAGCGACGCAGGTAAAACAGCATGGGCGAATTTTTATGCCAAAGCCAGCCCTGCGCGCGCTGCGTGGCTGGCCGCCGCCTATCAACCTGAGCTGGATGCAAGCGGTAATCGCTTGACAGTAAAAATCCCCGCGACCAGTAAAAGTAAAGACCCGCAACCCAATCGAGTGAGCGGCTTACCGCCGCGTTTGGGTGTTTGGGTTATCACGGCCCTCGGTCAGCGCGAGCGCATCGGTACACTGCCGATGAACCCGACGCAAACGATTGATAATCAGGTGCTCAGTTTGCCCATGCCAGGCACTGCCGGAGAAGATGCCAAAAAAAGTTGGTGGGCCAACTGGGATCGCGCCAAGGAAGTCGGTCTAGGCGGTGAATGGTTGCTACCAGCGGGCATCACGCCGGACACCATCGAGGCGTTGTACGTGGTGGGCGTTGGCGACGAAACACCCAATGAACATTTTCGTGCGCAGTCTGATGCTGGCGAGTTAGGCACTTTGCAATTGGGTGCGCCCACCAATGCTATTCATGGCGCGCCAGTGGCGCATCTGGCGAACGATGCCGAATCGTGGCGCACGGTAGTGCAAGCGCGCATTGCAGAGCGGACGGCATTGGCGCATTCGAGACTGGCGCAGTTTCTCACTGGTGATGCGGCAGCCATTCCCGCCTTTCCCGGCGCTACCCTGTCTGATCAAACTTCTATTAGCCAACAAATAGCGCAGGCGCTATGGCCAGCGCTGTGGGGCAATTGGGCGCGCAGTATCTGGCGCATAGATGAGGAGGCGCACTGCGCGGCACACTGGGCGTTTGAGAATTTATTTCCTGAAGGCCCGCTACCGCCTTTGCGCATTAGCGAACAACCGTATGGTCTGTTGCCCGTCACGGCGCTGTCGCAATGGCAAGTAGGGCCCGAGGTTATCTCCGAGCAACAGCGTAAGGTCGAGCAGAACATGGCGCAGACCTTGGCGAGTTTGCGCGGGCATTGGGCCAATGCTGCGCGCAACATCGGTAACGTGGTCGGCAAAGATGCTGCGGGATTTCTCGATTTGTTAGGGCGCGATGCGTTGAGCACGCGCTACATCGCGCGCAACATGGCAGACCCGATTGCCGCCGTGTTGGGATACGGCTTATCGACGGACCAAGCAAAAGACTTTCTTGGAATTTCCGCGAAAGCTTATGGTGTCGCGGTTAAGTTGATGCCGCAGGAGCCGACAGCTTTTTATCTGGCGATGGGTAATGTCGATACGCAGCAGTTGCCACTGGTAGCGCCATCGCGCATGACCAGCCGCGATACCGGCGATGGTCGTGATCCGCAGCGGGTGACCATGGTCGAGCTATTGGAGCAGATGTTAGGTGGCGTCACGATTGAAAAATTATTTGCGGCCGATGCACATGACATGCGCTGGCATGTCCTGCCCAATAGTCTATTGTTGCGGCTGCTGATTTACGCATGTCAATTGACGGCGGATTGGAAAGCATCGCACATCAGCCAACAAGGCAGCGATGTTTTGGATAGACAAGCCAAAGCCGCGTTGAATTTAGTGGACGAGTGGTATGACCGACGTGATTGGTGGAGCAGCGATAAGCATCCGCGCACGGGGCAAGAACGTTTTTTACTCAGCCTGTCGGAGCCCGAACGTCTGCGGTTGGAGCGGGCATTTCGCGCCACCATCGATAGCGCTACGCATCGAATTGACCCGTGGATTACCGGCTTCGCCTGGCAACGCTTGAATCAACATAGCGGCAGTGCGCGGCAAGCCTATCGCCTCGGTGCTTATGGTTGGATTGATGGGCCGATTCTGGGTAAGCCGGGTCCGACTGACGCCGGCCGTTTGCATGCACCGTCGCATGGGCAAGCTATCGCCAGTTTGGTGTTGCGCGATAAATATTTATCCTCCCAACCAGAGCTGACGGACGCAAGCAAATCAAATCCGTGGCAGATGAATATTGATTCGCGCAAAGCGCGGCTGGCGCAAGACTTGGCCGATGAAGTGCGCTTGGGTTTTCATATCCACGAGATTTTGGGCCGACGCGTCGAGCATATTATCGGCGTGCATCAAAAAGTGAAGGAGTTACGCCTGAACGCGCAATATGCAATGTACCCGGAGCGTATCGATCCGAACCAAGTATGCCATGGCGTGAAGGCTTTGCGCGGTTTGCTCACCGGCGACCCTAACGGCGTGGTGAGTCAACAACACCTGCGTCTTGATCAGCCCGCACTTCCGATTGGCGATCGGCTATTTCCGCTTAACGACGATCAACGCTTGCACATCAAGCTGCTTTATCTGGCCTTAGATACCTATGCCGATTTATTGATGGCCGACGGCGTGATGCAATTGACCAGCCGCCAACCGGAGCGCGCGGCAGAAACCATGGACGCAACCTCCGGCTTCTCTCGCCCACCAACGCTGGAATTTATTCGCACGCCGCCCTCGGGCTATCTGCTGGAGACGCGCGTGTTGACGGTATTGCCCTATGTCTCGGTCGCGACGATTAAACAAACAGAGAGTCCTTATCTCATCGCTGAGCCGTCGTTGTTAAAATTTATTCAATCTCAGCTGGGCAGCGAGTGGATGTGGAAGGTGGTGGATGATGCCGGCAACGTGCAAGTCATTACCTTAGCCGATTTGGGTTTGAGTGTCGCTGATGCCTTGGCGCTGTCTGGAGGCATGTTGGCAGATTTTGCTCGTGTAGTGGTACGCGCCAAATTTGAGGTAGATGTCGCAAAATCATTTGAGCCACATCGTGCGGATTTGGCAGCGTGGTCTTGGAATGTGAAAGATGAAGCGGGGATTGCCCATGCAATCAGCTTGGTCGATCTGAGTTTGACGGAAGCCGAGGCATTGAAGTTATCCGATCTCGATTTAGCCAATAAAGTATTTATTTTTGCAAAGGTGAAATTGGCCACCGAGCTCGGCAAGGTAATCAGCCCTGCGCAATATCGCTTGGCGCGGCAGCTCTCCACCTTGCTCGGTAGTCGGCCTGCCGCAGGGCGTGATTTTGCCGCTGATGGCGCAAAACACAAGACGCAAGATGTGCTGGCCTATAACGAGTTGGTTGCGCGTTATCGCAAATTGCATAAGGCCTGCCTAGCTTTACTGAAAAAATTTACGACGGCCACTAATGACACCAAACGTCGTGTGGCTATTCGCGCCGCTTTGCGTTGGGGAATTACGCCCATCGCGGTGCCCCAAGATAAGCTCGGCTTGCTAGCAGCACTGATCGACACAACGCCACCCGTTGAAGCTACGCCATTGAAAGATTTGTGCGCGCGCGCGCAGGCGGCATTGCAGGCTCGTTTCGATGCATCACCCCTTGCAACCAACCTGCCGCTGACTATAGATGGATTGGCCAGCGCAATCTGCGCGCTCGCCACAACCGATGGCAAGCTGAGCATTTTGGCCAAGTGGCGACGCGCACAGTTATTGGCGCAGACAGAATTAAAAATGAACCAGCCGGAAACGACTTTGGAAACTACCTGGCTGACTAATGTCGCCACAGTGCGTCCGCCGTTGGCGCGGCTGGAAGCGATGCAATTGGAAGCGCGTGAATCCACTATCTTGTCGCCGCTCACCGCGTGGACCAGCTCGCCGGGTGACCCGTGGCAGGCTAAGCGGGTTAAAAATAATCTGAATTTACGTGACACGACGAAGCCACAGAATATTTCACATGATCCATTTGTTGCGGCATTTGGCAGCGAAGCCGCGTGGCAGGGCACTAATATTGCCGTGATGGTCATGGATTCTTTCAGCGAGGCCATCCCCATGCCGCATAGGGCTACCTCCACCGCATTTGGATTCAACGCCCCCGCAGCGCGCGCGCCACAGGCCATTTTGTTGGCGGTGCCGCCGGTGCCGCGCCAGCCTTTAGATGAAGAATTGTTATTGCAAACGCTGATCGAAACGCGCGAGCTTGCCCACGCACGCACCGCGCGTCTCGAAGATTTAGGCGAGTGGCAATCATTGGTGCCGACGATGGGGCTGCATACTTCTGGCAGCCCGCATGTGTGGTTGGAGCGCTGGCCCTTATTTGAGTGATTATGTAAGTATTTGTTTTATATAAGTTATTTAATACTTTTTTGGAGCATCAACATGGCCGCGAACTTTGATACTTACGCCAGACTTGAGCCGTATCCGAAAGCGCTGAATGCTGAAGCGGGCTTTGCTGCGGCCGTGCATGATCCGCTGTGGTTTCTCGCGCGCCAATGGCAAATGGGTGAGCATCAAGGCGAGAACGCCACATCGCCCGTGCTCGCGCATTACACGCTGTCGCAATTACCCATCCACGCACCGGACGCAGGTTTTAATCCGCAGAAAATTCCGGCAGAAGCGCAAGTCGAGTCAGAGTTAGGCGATTGGTGGACGATGGGACGTCGCATCCGAGTCGGCAAGTTGCTCGCGGCTTTGCCAGCGTTACAAGGAGAAGCGAAATTTTTTTTCCGCGACCCACCACCGCCGTATGAAAATTTTGTCGGCTGCTGCGATGCCAAGGCAGTCTGGTTTGCTAGAGCAGATTTGGGTATCGCAGACACTGTTTTTGGCCCTGACATTCCGCCCGCCGAGCCGCAATCGGATTGGGACGGCGAGCGCCTGAT
This sequence comes from Pseudomonadota bacterium, assembly GCA_043769625.1. Lineage (GTDB taxonomy): Bacteria > Pseudomonadota > Gammaproteobacteria > Burkholderiales > JBEEJL01 > JBEEJL01. Next base: position 8,753 of record JAYVJD010000237.1, read on the forward strand.
TTATCAGCAAGATGAATCGAATGCGTTTCACACGCATGACCACCTCTTGCAGGTCAATCAACATAGCGGCGGGCAAATGGATTGGTATTCCGTTGACGGCATCGCGAAAGCAACGCCAGCGGCAAGCGACGCTACGATACGCACCACTGAAGTGATCCCGACGCAATTACAGTATCCCGGCGCACCGAATTTACGCTGGTGGCAGATAGAAGATGCAGAGGTAGATTTCGGCGCCTACGCACCTGACCCCGCCCACATCTCCACCGCCATGCTGACGGAATTAATTTTTTCGCACAGCGATGATTGGTTTTTATTTCCGGTGACCGCGCACGCAGGCCATGTGGCGGAAATGCTCGACTTGAAAATCATCGACGCATTTGGGCGCGAATACAGCAGCACAGAGGCCGAATGGCAAAAGGGATTACGACCGCCAGAAAACTGGTACTTATTTAACACCGCAGGCCTGCCCGATGCCGCTTTGGTTTTATGGCATGTCGCCGAGCTACCGCTTGAAAGCAACGTCATCGAACGCGTGCAGTTCGGTATGGACGAACAAGCCAATTTACTCTGGGCCGTCGAGCGTGTAGTGGATAGCCGCGAAGTGAGATTTGATGTGCGAGCCGACCCAGCCAACCCCAAACTCAACGCAGGCAAACCCACCGGCGACGCGATCAAAGCGCGCGAGTATATGTACGTGCCGAGCGAAGGCGTAGTACCGCACTGGCACCCGTATGATTTCGATGAAAGCACACTCAAACGAATCTTGGTGCAAAAAGGCCTGGCCGATTTATCGCGCAAAACCCCAATCGCCATGCCGCATCCGCAAGCCACAGTGTTAACCAAGGGCGAAGCAAGCACGGAGCTACATCAAATTGCCCCCTCAGCCATCCCATCAAATGGCATAGAGATAGAACGACGCTGGCAATTAGCCCGAGCAATGGATGGCACACCCGTATTATGGATACAACGCCAACGCAAACCCCTACGCACACCTCCCGCACGCAGATTACGGTTTGATGTGATGGAAGAAAAAATGGATGTATAAATTGAGTCGTTAAACCAATTAGGGCGAAGACAAAACCCCGGGCGGCTACACGATTGATCATGCGGAAGGTATGTTTGTGTTTGATCCGAGCGTTAGACTATGCTTGTTCTCTAGCAACGGCATGGTGCTGAATAAAATCACGTCGGATGTGAAGCAGCTGCTTAAAGGCTAAGAAAAACGTAGTGCGGGTTGGCGCAGCGTAATCTGCCGAATGATTCAAAAATAATTTGAACGCGCAGTTAAAGTATGAATTATTCAATTTAATCAAATGGTTAAATCGATTCGGTCAAACCTCCACTAATTTGCTAAATATAGCAAATATGCTATATTGACGCATGTCTTGGACTATCATTTATCACAGCGCATCGGTCCAGCAAGAAATACTAGAAATGCCCGCAGGTTTTTTAGCGCGCTATTTTCGTTACGCTGATCGCATGGAAATCTATGGCCCCGATCTTGGTATGCCGCACACGCGTGCGATGGGTGACGGGTTATTTGAATTGCGTCTCAAAGCGGCAGAAGGTATAGCGCGAGTATTTTATTGCACTGTTGTCGAACGAAAAATAGTTGTGTTGCATCAGTTCACCAAAAAAACAGACAAGACACCGGCCAGGGAATTAACCTTGGCGAAAATTCGTATGAAGGAGATTAAACATGCTTACGCACAAAAGTCTTAAAGCCCGCGCCTTAGCAAAACCTGGCGTCAAAGCCGAGTATGAAAGACTCGATGAAGAGTTCGCGCTGATCGACCAATTCTTGAAAGCCCGTATGGCATCAGGGCTAACGCAGGCGGATATTGCCGAACGCATCGGCACCACCCAGTCCGCAGTTGCGCGCCTCGAAACTTCCAGCGGTAAGCATTCGCCTTCCCTTGAAACTTTACGCAAGTATGCGACTGCCATTGGTTGTCGTGTTGAGTTGAAGTTGGTTAAACAGGTAGTTGCCCGTACAACCAAGGCGTCAGCATCGTCTCCTGCTAAAACTCGCCGTGTTGGTTAGGCAAATATTTAAACTCAATATTTTTATGCCGACGCTGAGGATAAAACGTGTACTGGTAGCTATTTTGGCGCTAGGTTTGGTTATCACGGCTGGAGTTTCCGTATCCGTCTTTAAACCAGTACTTTCACTTTGGCTTTTTTTGGCTACCGTAAACTTATCGCACCCTGAGCATGATGCGGCTGCTGCGTTAGCAAATGGAAAGCCGGTTTGCTATAGCGTGAACGACTATGTAAGACATTTTCCAGGGGCAAAAACTGACACCGCGCAGATCTTCTGTAAATCTTTAGAAGTAAATTTAGCGGGCACAACAGACGTAATGCTTAATAGTTGGCATGCGTCACTAGATACGCAAGCGATCAACTATGCCATTCGATACAACCAATATATTTTGCTTGGCTCAAAAGTATTTAACTAATAACTACCTAAGTAGCGGAAGCCTAATCTTCTATGCTACAGGTCTTAAGGTGGACCAAAAAAATGGCAGCCAATTGGCTGCCATTTTTGTTTTCACAAAAGAATAGTTACTGCACCATCAAAGCCGTTTTCATTTTCTGCATCGCCTTCACTTCTATCTGGCGAATACGTTCTGCCGACACACCGAACTCATCAGCCAGATCATGCAAGGTAGCTTGGTCTTTTTCGCGCAGCCATCGGGATTCGATAATTTTTCTGCTGCGGTCGTCGAGTTGGGACAGGGCGGTTTTTAGGCCGGCGTCGCTATTGACTTGGCTCTCGATGGTTTCGAGTTGCGTTGAGGGTTCGCTGTCGTCGGTTAAATAGGCAATCGGGCTAACCCAGTTTTCGTCGTCGTCGTTCATCGGCTCGAGCGAAATATCTTGGCCGCTTAGGCGCGTTTCCATTTCGGTGACTTCTTCTGGTTTGACGCCGAGTTGTTTGGCGACGGATTGCGTTTCCGTCGGTGACAGCGCGCCGAAGCCGGGCTTCATGCTGCGCAGGTTAAAAAACAATTTGCGTTGCGCTTTGGTGGTGGCGATTTTGACCAGGCGCCAGTTGCGCAAAATGAATTCGTGCATCTCGGCTTTGATCCAGTGCATCGCGAACGACACGAGGCGCACGCCGCGTTCGGGGTCGAAGCGTTTCACCGCTTTCATCAAACCGATATTACCTTCTTGTATCAAGTCCGCTTGCGGCAAGCCGTAGCCGGAATAATTGCGCGCGATCGATACGACCAAACGCAAATGCGACATGACGAGTCCGCGCGCAGCATCGACATCGCCGGTGCTGGCATGACGACGACCCAAAGCTGTTTCTTCCTCTTGCGTGAGCAGAGGTACGCGGTTGACGAACTGGACGTAATTCTCCAGGCTGCCGACGGCGGAGGGAACAGGAAAAGCCATTGCGTTCATTGCGGTGTCTCCATAAGTGAAGTACTACTTTAGCACTCTCGATATAAGAGTGCCAATCACTGTGAAAGTTCCGCTAGAAAACTAAATAAAAACAATAGGTTATGTTTTGTTAACTTGTTTGCCGATATGCTCAGACAGGCGCAAAGCGAGGGCGGTTATCATGATGGTGGGGAAGTTACAGCCGCCGGTCGGAAACACCGAACTGCCGGCAATATAAAAATTCGACATGCCATGCACTCGGCAATTGCGATCAACTACGCCGAGCTTGGGCGAGTCGTGCATGCGCGTGGTGCCCATGTGATGCCACGTGCCTTTTTCCATATCCGCCGGCCAATCGCGACCTTCGAGCGGCGCTTCGCGCTCGACGTGCCACATGCCTTGCGCTTCGAGTTCGTCGGCGGCGATGGCGAAGCTGCGGTCGAAGGTACGCTTGACCAAATCGCTCATCTGCCAATCCACTTTGGTTCGTGGCATGCCTAAGGCGTCGCGTTGATCGGATAGCGTAATGCGGCTATCCGGGTTGGGCTCGGTTTCAGAGATCGCCATCAGCTTCATATATTTGACCCAACCCGGCGGCTGCAAAAATCGTGTCGCGATAAATGTTGACGCATCAATCGGGTGCGCCAATAACGTGAGCACATCACGCCATAACTTCACGCCGGGTTGATCGGCTTTGTGCAACGCCTGCTTCAGATGCACCAGCGCATACATCGCGGCAGACCCGTCTGCAGGGAACACCGACGAAAACCAGATCTGCGCATTCAGCACGCGCTCCTCCGCTTGCACCGCTGCTTTGAGTTTGAAATTTCCGGCGATATAAATGCCGTACGCGGACACGGCCTTATTCAGATAATGAAATTTATGATCGAATAATTTGTTGCGGTAGTTAGGATCTTTGGGTCGGACTTTCCCCCAGTACACGCGCGGATGGTCCATAAAATAACGACCGACCAAGTCGTGATCATTCGCCACGCCTTTGGGCTGGATTTTGTTTGATGCAAGCAGCAGTCTGGCATTCTCGATGCCGCCGGCCGCCAAGATAAATTGCTTGGCCTTGACCGTGATGGCGCGGCCGGTGAGGGTTTTTACTTGCACCGCTTGCACCGTCTTGCCGTTCACATCGGTTTCAATATTCACTACGTTGGCGTAGAGATAAACCTTGGCGTGCCGCATATTTTTCAAGACTTCGTGATACAGCTTGCCAAATCGCGCGGGCGGGCTGAATTGAATAATCAGATCGAGGATTTGATTTTTTGTCATCGGTAGCAAACGCACATCGCTACGATTGACCGCCGCTTGCCAAAATTTCGGATCATAATTGACGGGACCTAACTGCAACAGCTCGTGCGAGCGTTGGTAATACGGCCTGACTTCATCGGGGCCGAAAGGCCAGCCGCTGTTCGGCACCCAATCGCGGTGCTTGAAATCAATATCTTCAAACGGACGGCACCAGCCGCCCCAACAATTACTGCTGCCGCCGAGAAAACGACTGCGGCAGCCATCGGCAAACTCATAGGGGAGCCCGACATTTTCGCCGCGATATAAATCGCGTGTGGCATCGTCGGCATCGTGGCCGCCGCTTTCGAGCAGACAACAATCGATGCCTTGTTTTTCCAGTTCGAGCGCAATGGTGATGCCGGCGACGCCGCCACCTATGATGCAAACGGTTGTTTCAATGACTGAAGATTCGGAGATTTGGCGCGTATCAATAAACATAATTTTTATAACCACTGACAAACTGCTACATAGTTATTTAACGTATTTATGATGTTACTTTTTGCCACGTCCATTATTATTACATGATTATGGCATGCCCCCGCGTGCCACAAACAGCTTCTTTCGTATGGGGAACTTTCCCTTAACGCGGCACCACTTTTCGCAAATACAAACCGACCGAGCCATAGGCGCCAAGCCATCCCAATAACGCGGAGATCCCCGTCATGATTACGCTATTGCGCCGTGAAAGTGGCGTGATCCGAAAGTCACTCTCATAGAGCTGCAGTAATTCGATAAGGTTCGTGCTGAGCCATTGTAACGAGAAAAATAGAATCGCCAACGCACACAAGCCGCCTAGCAACCCTTGCAACGCGCCGAAGTAAAGATAAGGCCGACGGATAAAACTATTGGTGGCGCCGATCAGTTTACCGACTTCGATTTCGTCTTTCTGCGTCAAGATTTGCAGGCGAATCGTGTTGCCGGTAATCACCACCAAGGCGATGCCGAGAATCAGCGCCAGCAGAAATACGGCTTTTTGCGTCGCGCTATTCAGGCTGGCGAGTTTTTTTGCCCAGGCAGAGTCGAGCTGCACATGTTCAACTTTTGGCCATTTCGATAATTCTTCGCGCAGCGTCGCGAGAGCTTCGGGTTTGCTGCTTTTCGCGCGAATGATAAACGCATCGGGCAGCGGATTTTTTTCCAGCGCGGCGAGAACATCGGCAATGCCGGCGCTGTCTTTCATTTCTTTTAGCGCCTGATCGCGCGGGATGAAACGATAATTCGCTACCTCATTGCGCGCTTTGATTTGGGTTTCGATTTGCTGCGTTTCGGCCGCTGTGGCAGTGTTCGCCATGTAAAGCGACAGCTGCGGTTCGGCGTTGACGCGGCCGGCGAGGGCATTGAAATTTTGTAGCGCAACGAACAAGGCCGTCGGCAGAGACAGCGCGATGCCGATCACCAGCACGCTGAAAATACTCACAAGCGGTTGTTGTGCCATGCGTCGCCAGGCGGCGATGAAGGCGCGTTGATGCTGCCTCAGCCAGGCGCTCATGCTGCGAGTGCGCCGTGGTCGAGGTGTATGGTGCGCGGCTTGAGTTTTTCGATCATCGAGGCGTCGTGGGTGGAGATCAGCGTGGTCACGCCGACCTGATTAAATGATTTGAACAAATCGACAATTTGCGCCGCGTATTCGGCGTCGAGATTGCCAGTTGGCTCGTCAGCAATCAATATGGACGGGCGATTCACAATCGCGCGTGCGATACACAAACGTTGTTGCTCGCCGCCGGACAACATCACCGGATTATGTTTTTCGCGGCCGAGCAAGCCGACTTTATCCAGGGCTGCGCGCACGCGCTTGCCCACTTCGCTCGGCGTGTAGTCGCCGATGTAAAGTGGCAGTGCGATATTCTCGAACACATTGCGGTCGAATAATAATTTGTGATCTTGGAACACCAAGCCGATATTTCTGCGCAACACGGCGAGCGCCGATTCGCGCAATGCGCCGACATTTTGCCCGTTCACATTTACGCTGCCGTGGCTCGCGCGCTCAACTCCGGCGATAAGTTTGAGTAAAGTCGATTTGCCCGCGCCGGAATGGCCGGTGATGAAAACTATTTCGCCTTTGTTCACCGTCAGCGAAATATTTTTTAGCGCCTCGTAGCCGTTGGCGTATCTTTTAGAAACTTTATTAAAATCAATCACTTATGTAATCTCTATTCAAACAGAGCTTCGACAAAATCTTTGGCGTTGAAGGTGCGTAAATCTTCGATGCCCTCGCCGACGCCGATGTAGCGCACCGGCACTAGTCGCGTGGCGGCAATGGCGGCAATTGCGCCGCCCTTGGCTGTGCCATCGAGTTTAGTGATGACGAGGCCGGATAATTTCAGCGCGTCGTCGAAGGCTTTGACTTGCTGCACGGCATTTTGCCCGGTGTTGGCGTCGAGCACCAACAACGTTTCGTGCGGCGCACCGGGCAAGGCTTTGTCGATGACGCGTTTTACTTTTTTGATTTCTTCCATCAAATGTAATTGGGTCGGCAAGCGGCCCGCAGTGTCGGCCAGTACGATATCAATATTTTTTGCCTTGGCTGATTGCACCGCATCGAAAATCACGGCTGCTGAATCGCCTTTTTCCTGCATCACCACCGTGATGCCATTGCGCTCGCCCCACACTTGCAATTGCTCGCGCGCGGCCGCGCGAAACGTATCGCCGGCCGCGAGCAAAACGGTTTTGCCTTGGGTCTGATACAGCTTGGCGAGCTTGCCGATGGTCGTGGTTTTGCCTGCGCCATTCACGCCGCAGAGCATGATGACGAAGGGTTTCGCGCCGCTCACATCAAGCGGCGCTTCGAGCGGTTGCAATATATCGAGTAACACCGATTGCAGCGCTGGTTTGATGTCGGCGGCGTCGCTGAGTTTTTCTTTTTTGACTAAGACGCGCAAATCTTTGAGCAGCTTTTCGGTGCCAGCAACGCCGATATCCGCCGTGAGTAAAATCGTTTCCAGCTCATCGTATAAGGCGTCATCAATTTTGCCGCGTTTGAATACGTTGTCCAGCTTGCCACTCAAACTCGCGCGCGTGCGCGTCAGGCCGGCTTTGAGGCGCGCGGCCCAGCCGGTTTTTTCGGCCGGTTTTTCCGGCGCATCGCCAACGACAGGAACAGGCGCTTCAGCTACTTTGTTTTTATCGCTTTTGGACTTAAAAAAACTAAACATTGAACAGGGCGCGCCAGTAAAGAGAACGAATAAGGTAATATTCTAACGTTATCCTCTACGTGTAGCTACTTTGCCCAGACAAAACAGCAAAATGAACCGCTTGCGCATCATCGGCGGCGAGTGGCGCAGTCGCCTGCTCGAGTTTCCCGATACCGAAGGACTGCGCCCGACGCCCGATCGCGTGCGCGAAACCGTGTTTAATTGGCTCGGACAGTCTTTGCACGGTAAAACCTGCCTCGATTTATTCGCCGGCTCGGGCGCAATGGGCTTCGAGGCGTTGTCGCGCGGCGCCGATAAAGTCGTAATGGTCGAGTCCGCCCGCGACGCGATGTCAGCGCTACAACAAAATGCCGTCAAACTCTCGGCACAAAATCTGCAGCTTCAGCACGGCGATGCTTTACAATATCTGCGTGTAAAACTGGCGCCGTTTGATGTGGTGTTTCTTGACCCGCCGTATAAGCTGGATTTGCTGCCGCAGTTGTTGCTGTCGCTGGCGGCGAAAATAAAACCTGATGCGCTGGTTTATATTGAAAACGACAAACCGCTGGAAATTCGCGCCCCGTGGCAAATGGTAAAAAGCAGCCGCGCCGGAAAAGTATATTTTGCGTTGATTAGTTTGATGAATCGAGAACAATGATGATACGAGCCGTTTACCCCGGTACTTTTGATCCGCTCACCTTGGGCCACGATGATCTGGTGCGTCGCGCATCGCGTTTGTTTGGTGAAGTGATTCTTGCGGTGGCCGATAGCAAAGCGAAAAAACCATTTTTCCCCCTCGAAGACCGCATCGAGATGGCGCAGGAGACGTTAAAAGATTGCCCCAATGTACAAGTGGTCGGCTTCAGCGGATTACTGAGTGAATTTTTGCAGCAAAGCGGCGCTAGCGTGATCTTGCGCGGTTTGCGCGCTGTGTCTGATTTTGAATACGAGTTTCAAATGGCCGGAATGAACCGAAAGTTACTTCCCGGTGTCGAAACGCTGTTCCTCACGCCGTCGGACGAGTATATGTTTGTTTCCGCCACCATCGTGCGTGAAATTTCCAGTCTCGGTGGTGATGTGAGTCAATTTGTACCCAAGTCGGTTAACGCGCGTTTGCTTGCCCGGCAAAAAAATTAGGAATTGGATTTATGTCGTTAATGATCACGGATGAATGTATTAACTGCGATGTGTGCGAGCCCGAATGCCCGAACCAGGCGATCTCGCAAGGCGCAGAAATTTATGTCATCGACCCGAAAAAATGTACCGAGTGCGTCGGCCACTACGAAACACCACAGTGCGTTGAGGTATGTCCCGTCGATTGCATTCCGTTAAACCCGGATGTGGTGGAGACCAAAGAACAGCTGCACGTTAAATATATTTTGTTGCAAAAAACAGCATAGATAAATAAATATAATCAATTAGTTACTAATAAAAACGCCATGCGGTTTGCATGGCGTTTTCGTTTGCGGCGTCCTGATCTTGGCGGACGCCAATCACTGCATAATTAGGCGTAGGTCACTGCGCCACTAACCGGCAGTGTGATGGTTCGGCCCACGGATGCTTGATAAGTCGTTGCCTTTACGTCGCTCACATAAACATATTCAGCTTTGATCGCAGCAGTACTCACGGTCATTTGCAAGTACCCGCGACGGATCGTATCCGCGTAGTTGAGACCGTCAATCAAGCCTAACCCCACACCGATAGCAGCGTTACCGAGCTGCGGTACCAAGGCGCTACCGTCAAGCGACGGGGCGAGTGCGCCTAGACCTGCGCTTTCAAATCCCGGTGCGGTGACGGATGCAGTCGCAAACTCGACGCCGATTTTTTCGCCGGCAAATGTAGTGAGATTAGTACACCAGCCATTGTGCGAATCGCCGAATAGCACGACTAATTTTTTGTTTAACGACTTAATCGTCTGCAGCAGGGCCTCGCGCTGCGACGGGAATCCGTCCCAGCTATCCAGGTTATAGGGCAGGCGCGGGTTTTTTGCTGGGTTCAGCAGATCTGCTTGCGCCGGCGTCAGCGCAGCAGCGCCGGCTGCTGCACGCGTGGCCCTGGCCGTCAGATAGGTTTGGATAGCCGCCGCGCCAGCAGTCGGATTAGGATTAGCCGGATTAAAATATTACGAGACAGAAAACGGCGACCACATGCACGCCATGATGTCTTGATTACCGACTACTTGCCAGGTTGCGCGGCATCAATTTTGGCGGTGAAGCCGGTTGCTTCTGTTGCATCTACTTTGCCAGACGCAACATTATTGGCAAACGCGGCGTCCGACGCAAGCTGCCATGTCAACGGCACGCTCTCCGTGCTATTGACCACCTTTGCGTAGGTCCACAGGATGGCCCGATCATTCAGCGGGTCACCGCTGGCGATACCAGAGGGGAATTGCGGTGCTGGGCCGGCAGAATCGCTACCGCTTGAACAGGCGCTCAGTGAACCGCCGACAGCGATCGCTGCGACAGTTGAGGCGGCATCAAGAATAAATTTACGGCGGTTCTGGTCGAAAGGGCTGGTCATATTCGTCTCCTAATAAATCGTGTTATTTAGAAGGACGAATAGGACAATATTGTGTCAGACGTTGATTTACGCCAATTCTTTACGTGATATGCATAACAGCCGTCTGCTTGATGGCGGCAACGAAAGCACCGCTGCTCTCTTCTAGCTCAGCATGAATCGGGCTAAATTAGTTAACTGGAAAATATCAGGTTATTGATATGCCGCAAAAGCTTATTTCTCTTTATAAATTGTATCAATCGCTAAGCCGGCTGCCAGCAACAAGCCTTTGGTATTCTGGTCATTCGTCGCGCCGGGGCTGAGTGAAATCATGTAATTATCCGCGCTGGTAAATAATTCTTTGCCGATGCCGGCCCATTTTTTTGTCACCGTGCCTAATTCTTTTTCTTTGCTGTCGAGCAATTTGAAATTCCAGCCTTTCCAGTCGCCACGCACTTCCGCGACTTTATTGTCTTGATTGTCATACACCCAGAAGCCGCCGCCTAAACTGAACAGTTTCGATTTGAAGTAACCAGCTGGTTTCCCCTTAATCGAGACTTCCACTTTTGAGCGAAGTAGTGCGATGCCGCGCTTGATTTCAACCACACATTCGCCTTCGCCACGCTCATTCGGGTTTTGAATGACCTCAACCCGTGTCGGCAAAAATTGTTTATTGATAAGAAAACTCAGGACCACGACGAGCGGATGCGGTTTCTCTTGCGCTAGGCCGATTTTGGCATTGGTTTCCGGGTCGAGAATATCGTAAGCATCCGCCAGTTTGAAAACGCCGACGTGTTCTTTGACAAAAAATTGGGAACGGCTAAGCATGCTTTTTCCTTATTGTTATGGTTGAGGGGTGACACTTATTTGCCGATATTGATCAGCGGCGCGGTATTCATGTTGGCAGGAATCACGACAGTGGTGGTGCCGCCTTTTTCAGCAAATTTTTGCAACGCCAAATTCGATTCGTGCTGCAAATATTCGCGCGTGAGCGATTGGTTGATGATCTGGTTGGCCCGGGCAATACCCTCGGCTTTTTTGACTTCCACTTGCGCTTCGGCCTCGGAAATCTTTATACGCTGCTGGGTCGTCTCTAACTGTTTTTGCGCTGCGACTGATTCCTGAATCGAGCGCTCAATTGCTGGGTCGGTGGTCAGGTTGCGCACAATTACGCGGGTGATGGTAAACACGCCCCTGTCGTTACGTTCCAGCTCAGTTTGTAAACCTTGCGCGATGCTTGCGGCTAATTCATCGCGTTTGGTGTGCATGGTCAGGCTATCCATTTTGGACGTTTCTTCGTAAATCACAT
>JAYVJD010000238.1:0-8774 GCA_043769625.1 Pseudomonadota bacterium
ATTGCCACCCGCTATGCGAAAAATCTGTCCTCTTTCGTTGCTGCGGTACAGATTCGTTGCCTTGCGCTGTGGTTGGCTATCTCGTGACGACACTATCTAATAAACGCAGTAAGAAACTCACTCCCTGCCCGGTATTTTTCGCTTCGACCGTGCCGCCCATTTTCGCCATATAGGTTTTCACCACAAACAGGCCTTGGCCGCGATGTTCATTGCCGGTTTCTGCACTGGCGTTTTCGGTTACGCCGTATTCAAAAATATTGCCCATGCGCGCCGGGTCTATTGCGGGCCCTTGGTTATGAATGGCGATTTGCGCCGAGCTGTCATCGGCGCTCAGCGTTATCTCTATCGGCGTTCCGGCGACGCGAAAACGATCGGCGTTGCGCAAAATATGCGTGACGACATCTTCGAGCGAAAATTCGTCGGCACGAATCATCACGCTGCCGCCCGATGGCGTAAATACCACGTGCTCGATACCGGCAAAGTGCGCATTCTGCGCCACGGTAGTCAAAAATGTATTCAAGTCCACCGCCCCTAATTTGAGCATGGTTGCTTCGAGCGCCTCACTCGGCGACGCGGTGCCGTAGAGGATGCGAACGGCTTGTTGCATGCGCTGCACGTAGCGATGGCTTTGGTCGCTGGTATCGGCGTGCAGCATCATTAGCGACTGCAACGGCGACATGATTTCATGCCCGACCGCGTGCCACATATCATGTTCCTGCTGCACGCGGATTTGTTCGCGTTGCACGTCGTCTTTCACTCGTTGCAACAAATCGGCCAGACCGCCAGCGAGAATGCCCAGCTCGTCTTTGCCACGCAAATCTGACACTTCGAGCTCGCCGATATTGCGCACGGGGTTCTGCTCTTGCACGTTAAACGAAACCGCCGCGGCACGTTTAGTCAAAATGCCTATGGGCCGAATCAAGCCAATCTCGATCACCAGCCACGCCAGTGCAATCACGCCGAGCATCGCGCCGACGAACCAGGACATGCGCGTAGCCACTGCGCCGATGCGATGGTCGAGGCTGCGCACGTCGCCGTTTAACTTCACGTCGTAATTACCGATCGGCGTGCGGATAGTTTCAGCGGCTTTCAGCGCGCTCGGGTCGATATTCAATGGTAGCTTGCGGATGAGTTTTTCAATCAGCGGCGAACTAACGGCTTCGGTATCATCTGCCCCTTTTAGCGTCAGCAGACGCCGCGCGTTGGGGCCGCTCTTGTCCACGGCCAGCGTTTCACCCGGTAGCAAGCTTAGCTTCAAGTCCTGTATCGACAATGGCAGCGTCGCGCCGCTCTGGTCGCTGTCGAAGATGACACTGTTGCCATTCGGCGCCAGCATTTCAAACTGCACACCGATCTGATCCAGGTCGGAAGGCGGCCACACCGGGCGCGGTTTTTGAAACAAGGCATCGCGGAAAATTTCCACCGGTAAGCGCAGCGAAAAAGAGGTGCGTCTAATGCAATCCGTCGCGTCCGTCGTGTTGTCGGCGCATTGTCCGCTCTGCCAAAGCCAGGCGCGAAAATCTTTTATCGGTTTCGCATCGAGGGGTAACGGTGTGCCGAGGTCGGCGAAGCCGGTTAAGCGCCCGCGCACATTCAGTGCGCCCGCATCGGTTTGATCTTCAAATGGGGCGATCCAACGCGTGACTTGTCCGCGCATATTGAGCGTGACGCGCGCGCGATGAAAACGCTCGAAATCCATCGCACCGCGTTCGCGCGAGACCAGCGCACCGCCTAGATAACTGCCGACGATATAAATATAGCCGCCTGCGTACGGGTTGTTGCCGATAGCAACGCAGATTGACGCGCCATCGGCATATTGCACGGCGCAACTCGCCAGCTCGACGGCTTGTTGCGCCTTATATAAGTCGTCAAAATCAATCGCGGCAAACGGCAATAATAACGGATGCAGCGAGCCGCCCTCGGTGCGCGCGCCGGCCGGATTGAGCAAGGCCAATTGGCCGGACGGATGGCGTAATTTGGCGACAATTTCGGCGTGAGTTTTATCGATGCTGAGTCGGTAGTTTTCGAAACTGCGCTGGCGTTCTTCGGTCAGCAATGCTAACGCCAATACCAGTGTGGCCAGCGTCAGCAGAACAAACGCACTGCGAAAAATGATGCGCCGTCGAAACGAGGCCAGGCCTAGTCGCGGCATGGCCAGCGTGGGAAGTGAGCTCAGCATCATGCAGCCTTAGGCGACCCAGCGAAAGCCGCGCATCGGCACGTTCTCTATGCCGTCAAATGCTGCATCTACATCGCGGAAGGCTTCGCGAATAGTGCTGACATGCTTGCGCACGTTGTCACGGTTGCGCCCGCTTTTTACTACATCAAATAATTCTTCGTAGGACACCACTTGCCCTTTGCGCTGGTGCAAGGTGGCCAAAATACGCTGCGCCGTGAGCGGCAAATTAATGCGCTCGCCGCGCCAAGTCGGGCTGCGCTGCCATAGCGGGTCGAGTGACAAATCGTTAGTAGCTTGCGTGCGGTCAGTTAACTCCGCTTCACGCCGACGGCTTTTTGCGGCGCGCACAATGTCGAGAAAGGTATCGACAAATTCGGCTTCCTCAAACGTGGTTTTCTGCAAATAGTCCCAGGCATCGAGCGCCTTCATAATGCCGCGATAAATGGCCGCAGGCATCGCCGACACCACCAATACCGGCGTGCCCTGATGTAATTTGTTGATGGCGTTGATCAACGCCACACCGGCATGGCGCTCGCGCCCCAATTCGATGTCGAGCACCACGACATCATATTTATGCGCGATGAGTGCGGCTTCGGCCTCATCGCGGGTAAACCATTGATCGATGCTAATACCGGGATCGGCCGCACGTATCCAACTAGCCAGTTGGTTACTGGTCGGCGCATCGTCCTCTATCAAGGCCACTTTGGTCATGCCTACTCCCTTCAATCAGGTCAGCGCCATTATCTATCAGTGGCAGCGAAACTGCTGTGAGTTTTTCTTCCGGGGTGTGATGAAGCACGGGCGGAGCCGGTACAGATTGGCGCTGCGACAGCATTGAGCCTTCCGCGCCAAATTCGAATAATGGGAACCAGAAACAGCGGCAACCCAATCACCTGTTTCACTTAACTTAAACCAAGGAAAATAACCATGAAGCTGAACTTGAAACCCCTCGTTGAAACCATCAATAAACTGTTCAACAAAATAACCGAAATTAAACCGAAGCAATTTTCCACTTCTTCCATCTCGTCCGTAGTGCCCGGTTTTTCAACGCGCAAACTGGTGTTGCTCGGCAGCCTTGCCGTAGTCGGCTGCGCCGCCTACTGGCTGATTAAACATCCGCCAACCGAAATCGTCGAGCGCGGGAATATTGGTCTGCGTGTAAACCAAATCACAGGTCAGGTAAGCACTTTTAAGGAAGGTAGCGTACTGGTGCTGCCGGGACTGCATAAAATTAATATCTATTCGGTACGCGATCAGGCTTACCACCCCGAACAACCGAAGCAGGATAGCGTGACGTCGCCGTTACAAACGATAGAAGGATTATCGCTCACGGTCGATCTATCGATGCGCTACGCGCTCGACCCTCAGCGGATCACCGCTGTTTACAAAAATTTACCGGACAACATTGACGCAGAAGTCGTAGCACCGATTGTACAGACGTCGTTGAATAAAATTCTTGCGCGATATTCGGTGCGCGAAATTTATTCGCCGAAACGGGCTGAAATCCAAAAATTTATTGAAGCTGAAATCGCCTCCAAGCTGGAAGCTGAAGGTTTTCTTTTGCGCAACATTCGAATCGACAAGATCGAATTGCCGGAGGTATTTAGCTTGCGTGACCGTGTTTACGAGCCCGACCATATCAAGACTGCTGGCGGCACGTCTCCGCTGCAATCAGTAGAAGGATTATCGATTGGGGTCGATCTTTCCGTACGTTACGCGCTCGACCCGGAACGAATCGCAATCGTGTACAAGCGCTTGCCCGAAAACATTGACAATGATGTGGTTGCGCCTATCGTCCAGGGCTCGTTGTATAGAATTTTTGCGCGTTACACGGTGCGCGAAATTTTTTCGACTAAACGCGCTGAAATCCAGAAACTGCTCGAAACCGAAATCGCCTCCAAGCTCGATACCGATGGCATTCTCTTGCGCAGCCTCCAGTTTGGCAAGATTGATTTACCCGCCGACTATAAACGCGGCATGGAATCCTTGCTGGCGGAAGAAATCGCCTCGGAGAAAATGCGTTACACCATTGAGCTAAAAGAGAAGAAGGTGAAGGAAACCAAGATCGACGCGGAAACAGAAAAAATGCAGCGCGAATTGCGCGCGGAAACGGCGGCAAGCGAACAAGTCATCGCCGCCAAGGGGCAAGCCGAGGCGATGAAACACGTATTGCCGCTCAAACAAAAGCAAATCGAGCAACGCGAGCTGGAAGCCGAAGCCGAGAAAGGCGCTCGCATCAAAACAGCCGAAGGCAACGCGCAGGCGCGTCGCATCGAAGCGCAAGGTGAATCTGAAGCGCGGCAAAAGCTGGCCGACGCCGAAGTGTATCGCCTGGATAAAGTAGGCAGGACCAATGCGGAACAAATGGAGCGCAAAGGCGCGCTGGTTTCCAAGCATCCCTTACTGATCCAAAAAACGCTGGCGGATAAGTTGTCCGACAAGATTCAAGTCATCATCGCGCCGCTATCCAAATCCGGCGGTTTCATCGGCGACAGCTTGCTCGGCACCGGCAAACGCCAGGTCGCCGCAGGCAAAGCGGAGACGGTACGTACTGACACTAACGAAGAGAAAGAAGGAGAATAATCATGTTACGCACAATCATCACCACCACTGCACTCTTACTTGCCGCGTCGTCGCAGGCCGAATCCTTGCGTACCAGCGATATCGGCAGCGCTATTGTGATTCAAGATCAGGCCATCATGCGTGCCTCGCCACGCGACTCCGCCAACCAACAAGTGACCTTGTGGCAAGGCGAAGCGCTCGAAGTACGCGCTGAAAAGCTCGACTATTTACAGGTGTGGGATTACAAGCGCGAGCGCGGCGGCTATATTCGCGCCGACCAGGTGCGCCGCTTTGACGCAACGCCACGTAACGCCAATGAGCTGCTCGGTATTGTGCGCTTTTTGCGCGATACCGCTGGCGCTGAGGCTATGGGCATCGGTTATTCAGCGGCGTTTTTGAAAGCTGCGCCGGCGGAAATATTACGTGGCGAGGCCGGTGCCGAGGCGCTCGACGCCTTGGGCGGGTTCGCCGACCGTCTCGCTCGCCGCGCCTCTATGGCCGCGCCGCAAAATAAAAATGCAGCTGCGACGCTGACGGCGCATCTCGATGTGGCATCGCGTTACGGCGTGCGCTTTTTTAACATCGAGCGCGATGGCCGCATGCAAGTTTGTTATGACGGCGAAGCATTCCGCCATGTGCTGGCTATGAGCGCCAACGTCGATCAACGTACCCGCGCCGTGCTGGCCCTCACGCAGGAACGTTGCGCCGAGACTGCGAACGGCTCAACGCAGCGCTTGGCACAAGAGGTCGCCAAAGCCGAACTGCTTGACCAAGCCGACCCGGCCAAGCTGAGTGGAGTATTGAAAAACCGTTTGTTGATGCGCCGTGCCAGCAGCTGGTCGAGCATCGCCTTTCATACTGCACGCAAAGGTGAGGCAGCCGAGCTCGCCGCCAATCGCGCACTCACTGCCTTGGCGAGCATTAGCAAAACCGAATTGACCGATGATGATTTATCCAGCTATGACGATGCCGCAATGCGCGCCAACGCCAATCGCTGGGCCGGTGCGCCGAATTTGAGCACGGCCAAGCCTAGAAAAAATCAGCCGACGCTAATCAGCGTAAAGGGCGAGCCGGGTGAAACCTGTCTCATATTGCAAGCGGCCACGCGCATGCAAAGCGAGCAACCGAGCACTCTGACCCAACGCTGCACTTATGGCATTGCCTGGCAGTCGTCGATCAGCGCGAATGCCGAAGGCACCGCCATTAGCATTGCCGTCCAACAAACCGAAAGCTGGCGCGAACTGTGGGTGTTTACTAAATCGGATAACGCTTGGAGCGTCAGCGTTCTGCCGCCGACTTCTGCGGAGCCGGGCTTGGGCTACGCCGAATTTGCCGGATGGGTGCCCGGTGGCAAACAAATGTTGATGGCGCGTGAAGCGCGTGCCGAAGGCAAATATAAACACCAATACGAAGTAGTCAGTCTCGACAGCATGACAACGCAACGCCAAGCATCCGACCCTAGCATTCTCGGCGCGTTTCAACGCTGGCAAGACCCTATGTGGAAGCAGTTGTCGTTTAGCGTGCGTTAAGTTGTAGCGGCAGGTCCACCATTTATTGAATATCGGTTGTGCAATTTTTTTTCACCGTTATTTTGTAGCCCGGCTGTTTTTTGGCAAAACGATGATAGGCAGGTGAAACTTGTGGCTCTCAAACAACGTCATTTTCGTAGCACGCGGGAATGACGTTTTTTTCTTATTTTTTTTGCCCGTCGGCGTTTTAATTTCCCCACCGAGCAATGAATAGCGGAAGTCATTTGCTTCAAATTTTAAAAAATAAAATTAAATATAATCATATAGTTATGATTTATTTTAGCAAAATAGTGATTTAACGGAATTAAATTTACCCATCAGTATCTATATAAACTGTTCGGTAATTAATCCCGGACTTTCTCCGATTTACTCCAGTTTTTTTCATCCCAATCTTCAGGAGGCAATATGACCTTACTCAAATTACTTTTCACTGGTGCATTGGCGTTAGCCTTGGTGGCTTGTCATAACGACGACGATCCGAAACCAGTTCCGCCGCCGACAAAAAATATTGTTGAAACAGCGACTGCTGCAGGCGGCTTTACGACTTTGCTCGCCGCTGCGGGTGCGGCTGATCCGGCTGTTGTCGCGACTTTAACCGGCGCGGGCCCGGTGACTTTATTTGCGCCGACTGATGATGCGTTCACTTCCCTATTAGCGGAACTGAACGTGACTGCAAATCAATTACTGGCGGATAAAGCGCTGCTCACCACGGTGCTGACTTATCACGTTGTGCCTGGCAAAGTGTTGAAGGCGAATATTCCCGTGGGCAAAGCGATTACCAGCGCACAAGGTAGCATATTCAAAGTGGACACTAATACTGCTGGCGCGTTGCAAGTATTCGACGGACGCAATCGCGCTTCGACGATTACCAAGACGGATATCCTGGCGACGAACGGGGTGATTCATGTTATCGACAAAGTGATATTGCCTGCCAACAAAAATATTGTCGCGACGGCGCAAGCTTTGGCTGACTTCAGTATATTGGTGGAAGCCGTTATTGCGGCAGGCTTGGTTGATACCTTGAGCGGCGCCGGTCCATTCACGGTGTTTGCCCCAACTAATGCAGCGTTTGCCGCTGCCTTGACGGAACTGGGGGTGACCAAAGATGCGTTGTTTGCGAACAAAGCCTTGCTCACTAAAATTCTCACGTACCACGTCGTGCCGGCGCGCGTGTTGAAAGCGGAAATTCCCTTTGGCACAGCCGTTGCAACTGCTCAGGGTGAAACCTTAAGCATTGATACCACCGCGACCATCACCGATCAACGCGCACGCAAAGCGAAGATTATTGTTACCGATGTGCTCACTTCGAATGGGGTGATTCATGCCATCGATAAAGTGATTTTGCCTAAACCCTAATAGATTGTCTGAACATGCCGGGTGCTCGCCTAGCGAGCGACCCGGATATTGCGCAATTGTCATGCATGCGTTACTTTATCTATCTTATCCAAGCTAAAAAAGCGTCACCATGAATGATGTAGCCCGTCCCGCAGGCCGTCCCAGTTTCCGCGAACAACAATTGGTCGTGCGCGAGTCCGCCATCATCGATGCTGCGTGCATTTTGCTCGCGCGCAAAGGCTATGATTTGATGACCATGGACGAAGTAGGCGCCGAAGTCGGCCTCGCCAAAGCCAGTTTGTACAAACATTTTGAATCCAAAGAAGCGCTCGCCGCCGCCGCGATGATTCGTCTCATCGACCAAACCATCGCCGCGCTAGCGGCTTTGCCGAACGCATTTTCAGCCATCGAAAAACTGCGCAGCATTTTGCGCTGGGCGCTGGAACAACGTATGCGCGGCGGACTGCCGCTGCTGCCCGCCAGCAACACGACGCTGCGCGAGAGCTTGTTGCGTAACATGACTTACATCGGTCGCGTAATGCAAATCAATCAGCGCATGACGGAGCTGATCACCAGCGCAAAAAAATCCGCCAACCTGCGCGAAGATTTGCCCGACGACGTGATTCTCTACACCATCTACGCGCGCTCGTGCGACCCCACGGTTGATTACTTGCGCATGCTCGGCAAACTAACCGACGCGCAAATTATCGATCACATGATTGATATTTGTTTTTCCGGCATCAGTCCCGCGCACGCGTAAATCTCGTCTTGGGTCGCCGCCCTATCCAGATCACAAACAGCTTTCAATATGCGCTAAATCCGCATTCACGCATCGAAAAATAGTTCAATATAATCAAATACTTATGAATTGATCGACGATCGGTTCAGGTTGTGCTGATTGATGCATTAGGGACAGGTCTCGCGATTGTCAGTGAGTACGCCTAAGTCAGTTTAGCGCCCGCTCGCTTTGGCCGACAATCTGCTGATACAACGCCACATATTTCGCTGCGCTATGTTGCCAACCGAATGATTGCTGCATAGCGCGCGTCACTACCGCAGCCCAATCGTCGGGCCTGGCATACAAGGCCAAGGCACGGCGTAGCGCGCTGCCAAATCCTTCGTTAGAAAAGTCGTCGAACACAAAGCCGTTCGCCTTGCGCTCGGCCAGG
>JAYVJD010000239.1:0-3273 GCA_043769625.1 Pseudomonadota bacterium
GACGCGCCGCCAGAATTGGGGTGAGGATCGGGTGATGTATTACGACACAAATGAGCGCCTGTGCTCGATATTCGTAAAGGTCAATACTTTTGCCACCACCTTTTGCACAGCGTCTTATAGTGCGCACGCCGTCCGCAGTGGCAGAAGTATTGACTTTCAAAGATCAATACTTTTGCCACTTCGCAGCCAAGGTCAATAATTCTGCCACTTCGCATCCGCAATGTGTCGCCTTATCGTCTAACTCATTAATTTTCCACTTGATCTGTCAAGTAACGTGGTCTACACCGAAAGTGAGGACACAATGCAAATTTGTGGAGCCACCGCAAGATAGTGCTCGCCACAAACGCGTCCTGAAATGAACTCGACAATAATTTAAACAGAACAAAAAGAAAGGCTCGACGATCAATGAGCCCCCGTTTTTGCAAACCCGTCACCGCGCGACAGCGCCCTACCGTACGCTTCGTTGAAGCGTTCAGTCCAAAGCTT
Source organism: Pseudomonadota bacterium (assembly GCA_043769625.1). Taxonomy (GTDB): domain Bacteria; phylum Pseudomonadota; class Gammaproteobacteria; order Burkholderiales; family JBEEJL01; genus JBEEJL01. The sequence continues at coordinate 487 of JAYVJD010000239.1, forward strand.
AACCGTCGCGTACGATTACTCGGTCGCCATGCGTTTGAGCTATGGCTGCTGCTGGAATCGGATCCGGAAGTATTCGCATTCTGCGAACGTCCTATCCACATTGGCGACAACCATGAAGTTGTCGATTTTTGGGTGCGCCAGGATGAATGCGAGCGATTTCTGATGATCGGTGATAGTAAGGCAGGCAATACACACCTTTCGAATTATCCCGACATCGAACTACGCTGCGTCACGCTCGCGGAACTTGCGGCAAATCACGTTTGGCTTCGTAACTGGGAACGGATACTGCCATACATCAATTGTTGCCGCGGTATTCCCTCCCCTGCCCTCCAAGAATCGATCCTTCGTTTCATCGCTGAACCAACACAACTCTCACGTGTCGAGCGGCACTTTTCAACCGGCGATCCGAGTGTAGTTCGCGCGGCACTTTTCGGACTATTACATGCCGGTCGGATACAAAGTTCAGACCTGCGCGTTCAACCGTTGAATTCCCTCACGTCGTTTGAGCCACGCCGACGCCAGCCCTCATGACACGTCGGCGCACTGATTTTCAACAGCTTCTTTTGGAAAGTTGGCCCAGCGTCGATGACAACACCCTTATCGGGAAACGACGCGATATATTTCGGCGGCGTCAGCGCGCCGTCGCGTTATATGCGGAAGGGTTGAGCCTGCACGAAATCGTAAAACAAACCAAGATCGAGCGGCGGCAACTCTATCGCTTGCTGGAACGCTGCATTGCTATTCATCAAGATGGGCGCCCATTTGGCTTTCGCGCTTTGATCCCTAACCAGTGGGTGCGCAACTTCACGCGGCAAAAGCACCTAAACACCCTCGTAAGTGGCGGCAGCCGTGGTACTGCCGGTGCATTCGTTGCGCTCCTGGAACGTTACCCGCGAATAAATTCATGGCTCCAACAGCAACTGCGTGATCGGCAGGTCTTTATTGAACAGATCAGTACCGATTCAGATCTACGATTGCGATTGCGTGGCCTAGCGGCACTTCACACGGCTTTTTTAAACCAATGCCGATTGGCCGGTATAACAGCGGCGGACTATCCACTGAATACCGATAAAACCGCAAAGGGCGCACTTCGCGCCGCCGTGAAAGCGGAATTACTGAGAACCTTCGGTACCTCCGCACGAGCCGCCGGCGCGAAACGCTTGAAGGGTTTACCACGCTCTACCGATGACGCCACGGCACCGGCCGCATCGCGAGCATTAGAGGTGGTCGAATTCGACGGCCATCGGCTCGATGTTCGGCTGAAGATCGTCGTTCAAGATCCACTCGGTTTCGAGCAATCCTTTGAAATCGAACGCGTGTGGCTACTGGCAATTCTGGACGTCGCGACCCGCGCGGTCCTGGGCTACCACCTCTGCTTGGAACGAGAGTATAGCCGCTACGACGTCATACGGACCATTGAGAAAGCGCTCGAGCCCCATCGAATGCTGACGCTCAACTTACCCGGACTTTCTTACTACCAGGGCGGCGGCTTTCCCTCCGTCGAACTTCCTGAGCTGGGTTACGCCTCTTGGCAGTGGCTCAAGCTCGATCGTGCAAAGGCGAACTTGGCTGATGACACGCTGCACGCCTTGTGTGAGTTTGTCGGTTGTTTCGTCGATGTCGGTCCGGCCCATTCACCGGATGACCGCCCGTACATCGAGCGATTTTTTGGGACGTTGGCGAGCACGCTGTCATCACGCCTCCCGGGTTACACCGGCAGTAATCCACAGGATCTGCGCCGCGCGCTGTCAGACCCGAAGACGAATTTGCGATTGATTTTGTCGTTGTCTGAACTCGAACAGATTTTGGAAGTCGCGTTGGCACGCTATAACGGTACACCGCATAGCGGATTGAATAGTCGAACCCCGTTAGAAGCCATGCATCTCGCGGTGCGCGGCCGCGGCGAACTGTTGCAGTGGCTGCCGGAATTAAAACGTCGCACGTTGTGCTTAATGCAGTCGCCGACACTCATGCGAGTACGCGGTTATCTCGCGCAAGGCCGGCGCGGTCATGTCAATTTTCATGGGGTGCGTTATACCAATGACGTGCTCGCCGCCTCGGCCGTGTTTCTGGGCAAGCAACTGCGCTGTTATTACAACAATCAAGATCTACGCACCGTTCGCGCGTTTCTTCCCGATGGGACCGAGATCGGCCTGCTCAAAGCACAAGGGATGTGGGGCGAAATTGTCCATGATCTTAAGTTGCGCAAAGAGATCATGAAATTGCGCGGCAAGAAACGCCTTGCCCATGCGCTCAGTGAACAGTTTTTGGAACAATGGATCGAAGATAAGCGTAAGCAAGCAAAATCGAGCCGCCGCGCCGCAAGCCAACTCGCGCAAAAGATGCGCACCCTGGCCGAGGCGCCGACCACGAATGCGCTGCTGACGCTCGCGCCACCGACGTCGCTCCCCTTGGCTGATGTTACCAAGAGCGCGGCGTTAGCGGATGAAGTCGCGTCGCGATTTTCTACCAGCGAAGTCGACGCTGCGAATGCCGCCGCAATGGCAACGGCGAGCGCGCCAACACCGATCAACCCAACCCAAAAACGCACCCGTAAGATCAAACCGCAGCAACTATCGATCGGTACGGGATACGCAGGCTGATTGACCGCTCTTCAATTCACTACGGAGGACAAAAACAATGTCAATACCTCGCCCCATTGATCCCGCACTTCAACCGGCAACTATCGAATCGCCACGCCGGCCATTCAATCGTTCTACGACTTAGTGCAACGCTGCTTGCGCTACCGCATTACCGGCGCGCTGATATATGGTCCGCCGCGGATTG
>JAYVJD010000240.1:0-8630 GCA_043769625.1 Pseudomonadota bacterium
CGGGCACACGTCGGCCGGCGACATAATATTCCGCCTCATCGGCCGTCCGTGTCATGAAGCCTATCGCGGCATACAAAACGAATGTAGCCACGAGAAAACAATAGCCGACCCAACGTTTGGGCAAACCCACCGCTTCCGCAATCGCCAACATCAACACGAAGGCAATAAAGCCGCCGGTGTAGAAGCTGTAATAGCGAATCAGATTTTGCCGAAAGCGATCAGATTTCACGGTCGAGTCATTTTATAATTGTTTATATTAATCAATATGTTATATAATAATGAAAAGCTTGCTTAGAAAAACATAAAAACAGCTGCAAAGTTTTGTAGCGAATGCAATAAGTGACGCCGTTTACGTTACCTTGCTACTATGCGAATCCGGTTGATGATTCATTGTCGTAGATCTAACAATAATAATTACCAAGCCCAATTATACTGAGATTATGTTACGTATCCTGTCCACATTTTTAGCGTCGATATCGTGTATTTTTTTGTTGCCCTCGGCGAGCGCCGCTGACAGCCCCGCTACGGCTAACCCCGCCGACTGGTGTAACACCCTATCGAAAAGCTTGCCCGGACTACCCGTCTCGCGTTGCGTCGCTGCCGAGCTGCAACGCGCGTCGCAAAAATCGGTCGAAGGTCGTCCGCTATCCGTGCGCGACATCAAACCACGCAACACACCGAAACTGAAAATTCTCGTGTTGGGCGGCATTCACGGCGACGAGATGACCTCATCGACGATTGTGTTTGATTGGATTGAACGCGCACGCAAAACTAACCCGTTGGATATTCACTGGCGCATGTTGCCGTTGGTCAATCCGGATGGCTTAATCAAACAACCCTCGACGCGCGTGAATGCCCGTGGCGTCGATTTGAATCGTAACTTTCCCACCAGCGATTGGAAAGCCAAATCGCTGCAATATTGGGTGCAAAAAACCGGCAGCGATCCGCGTCGCTTTCCGGGCAAAGCGCCCCTATCCGAGCCGGAAACACGCTGGGTGCATAACCACGTTGACGGCTTCAAACCGGATTTGATTGTGTCGATTCATGCGCCGTATGGCGTGCTCGACTTCGACGGCCCACCGCCGCCGCCATCCAAACTCGGCGGACTGCTACTCGACCAGGTCGGTATTTTTCCCGGCTCACTCGGCAACTACGGCGGCGTGGATAAAAATGTTCCCGTGGTCACCGTCGAACTCAAACACGCCATCGATCCGCCGTCGGGCAAAGAATTGGATCGCATGTGGGAAGACTTGACCGAATGGATCGACAAGCGCTTGATCAAATCCAATGTGAAGACAACCCAGTCAACGCCTACACCGATTGTGGAAGCCAAAGCAGAGAGCGATGAAAAAACTAAAACCGAATCAATCAACGCCACTAAACCAACAGCCAAACCCACCGCTAAAGTAGCTGCAAAAGCAGGCGCTATACGTCAATAAATAATTATATAATTTATTGATTATATTGAATAATTTAATCAATAAAAAAGGCTGCATTGGCAGCCCTTTTTATTTTCCATCCGACCAAATTTGTTTAGCTCGAAGGCTGTTTCAATTGTTCCAGTATTGCCGGATTTTCCAGCGTCGAAACGTCCTGGGTAATTTGTTCACCCTTCGCAATCGAGCGCAACAAACGTCGCATAATTTTTCCGCTGCGCGTCTTAGGTAAATTATCACCGAAGCGAATATCTTTCGGCTTTGCGATTGGCCCGATTTGTTTCGCCACCCAGTTGCGCAAATCGTTGGCGATTTTTTTCGCGTCTTCGCCATCGGGTCGCGCTTGCTTCAACACCACAAATGCGCACACCGCTTCGCCTGTTAAATCATCTGGCTTGCCCACCACAGCAGCTTCCGCGACGAGCGGATTCGCTACCAACGCCGATTCGATTTCCATCGTACCGAGACGATGCCCTGATACGTTCAACACATCATCGATGCGGCCCATGATGGTGAAATAACCGGTGTCTTTATCGCGGATCGAACCATCGCCCGCGAGATACAATTTACCGCCGAGCTCTTCCGGATAGTAACTTTTCACGAAGCGGTCCGGGTCGTTCCAGATGGTGCGGATCATCGACGGCCACGGACGTTTTACCACGAGAATACCGCCTTGTCCGTTAGGTAAATCCTGACCGGTTTCATCAACAATCGCGGCGATGATACCGGGCAACGGCAATGTGCACGAGCCGGGCACCAACGGCGTTGCGCCGGGCAATGGCGTGATCATGTGGCCGCCGGTTTCGGTTTGCCAGAAGGTATCGACGATAGGGCAACGGCCGCCACCGACGGTGTTGTAATACCACATCCATGCTTCCGGGTTGATCGGCTCGCCGACGCTGCCGAGCAAACGCAGGGACGACAAATCATAATTTTTCGGCAAGTCGCCACCGGCTTTGATCAACGAACGAATCGCCGTTGGCGCGGTGTAGAAGGTGGTGACCTTATGGTCCTGAATCATTTTCCAGAAACGACCTGCGTCGGGATAAGTCGGCACACTTTCAAACACGATTTCCGTCGCACCGACGGCGAGGGGACCGTAAGTAATATACGTATGCCCGGTCACCCAACCGATGTCGGCGGTACACCAGAACACATCGCTGTCTTTGTAATCGAACGACCATTTCATCGTCAACATCGCGTGCAATAAATAACCTGCGGTGGAATGCTGCACGCCTTTCGGCTTGCCGGTGGAGCCGGAGGTGTAAAGAATAAACAGCGGATGCTCCGCGTTGACCCACTCCGGCTCGCAAATGTCGGGCTGGCCTTTGACTGCGTCGCTCCACGTGATGTCACGCCCCGCGGTCATGGCGACATTCGCGCCAGTGCGTTGATAGACGATGACGGTTTTGCACGACGACGTGCCTTCCATCGCCAAGGCTTCATTGACGGCAGGTTTCAGCGGCATATTTTTTCCGCCGCGGCATTGCTCGTCGGCGGTGATCACCGCGACTGCGCCGGCATCTTGTATGCGCTCTTGCAAACTCTTGGCAGAAAATCCGCCGAACACCACCGAGTGCGTCGCGCCGATACGCGCGCAGGCTTGCATCGCCACCACGCCTTCGATGCTCATCGGCATATAAATCAATACGCGGTCGCCTTTTTTGATGCCCTTGGCTTTTAAGCCGTTGGCAAATTGGCATACGCGGTGATACAAATCCTTGTAAGTCACTTTAGTGACCTTGCCGTCATCCGCTTCGAAAATAATCGCGATTTTATTCGGCTGCGTGGTCAGGTGGCGATCGAGGCAGTTATACGACGCGTTCATCTCGCCGTCGGTAAACCATTTGTAAAACGGCGCTTTGGATTCATCCAACGTTTTAGTGAAAGGTTTTTGCCACAGCAGATTTTCCTTCGCCAGACGCGCCCAGAATCCTTCGTAATCTTTTTCCGCCTCAGCGCAGAGCTTGTTGTAAGCGGCCATGCCGGAAATATTCGCTTGCTTCACGAACGCCTCGGCAGGAGGAAAAACACGGGTTTCGTTCAAACTGGATTCGATATTGGACATGCTGCTCCCCTTGGAAATTTTGATAACAGGAATGTTATGTGCTGAACCATTTTAGCTAATTAAACTGATTTAATACAGCCTCGCTTACGCAGCGCTTACGCCTGCGTAAATCCTGCGGCGGCAAATTTGTCCGTGGTAAAATATAAGCCATTCAAATCAACAGAGACCCGCCATGCCCTCTCAGCACAAATCGATCAAAGCCCTAGAAAATTTTATTTTCTGGAGTCGCTGGCTACAAGCACCGCTGTATGTCGGCCTGATTCTAGCGCAGGGCGTGTACGTTTATCATTTCATGCAGGAACTGCTGCATCTCATCGAAGCGCTGTTCGGCCACGGCCAATTAGTACAAAACGCCATTGATAGCGGCAAGATCACCACTGCTGCGCAATTCAAACTCGGCGAAACCGACATCATGCTGATCGTGTTGGGTTTGATTGACGTGGTGATGATTGCCAATTTACTCATCATGGTCATCATCGGTGGTTACGAAACCTTCTTCTCGCGTCTCGATCTCGATAGCCACCCTGACCAACCCGAATGGTTGTCGCATGTGAACGCCGGTGTGCTCAAAGTAAAACTCGCGATGGCCTTGATCGGTATCTCATCGATTCATTTACTCAAAACCTTTATCAACGCACCGCAGCTCGACGAAAAAACCATGCGCTGGCAAGTGATTATCCACATCACCTTTGTGCTCTCCGCGTTCATGATGGCCTACACTGACAAGGTGACCAATATGACTTTGAAGGCGATGAAGCAACATTAAATAATTCAATTAAAACAAATACTTACATAGGTATCGCCATGACCATCATCAAACAGCAAGACCTCATCGACAGCGTCGCCGATTCGCTGCAATACATTTCTTACTTTCATCCGCTCGATTACATTCAAGCCTTAGGCGAAGCATATAAAGCCGAGCAATCGCCCGCTGCGAAAGACGCCATTGCGCAAATTCTCACCAACTCGCGCATGTGCGCCGAAGGCCATCGGCCGATATGCCAAGACACCGGCATCGTCGTGGTGTTTCTCAAAATCGGCATGAACGTGCGTTTTGAAGGCACGATGGCGCTCGACGACATGATCAACGAAGGCGTGCGCAAAGGCTACCTCGACCCCGACAACAAATTGCGCGCTTCCATCGTCAACGACCCGGCAGGCAAGCGCAGCAACACCAAAGACAACACGCCGGCGGTGATTCACATTCAAATGGTCGCAGGCGACAAACTGGAAATCGACATCGCAGCCAAAGGTGGCGGCTCGGAAAACAAAGCCAAATTCACCATGCTCAATCCGTCCGACTCCATCGTCGATTGGGTGATCAAAACCGTGCCCACCATGGGCGCGGGCTGGTGCCCGCCCGGCATGCTCGGCATCGGCATCGGCGGCACGCCTGAGAAAGCCATGGTGATGGCCAAGCAATCGCTGATGGAACCGATCGACATGCACGAACTTAAACAGCGCGGCGCGAAAACGCGCGCAGAAGAATTGCGTTTGGAACTCTACGAAAAAGTAAACGCCCTCGGCATCGGCGCGCAAGGTCTCGGCGGACTCTCCACCGTGCTCGACGTCAAAATCATGGAATACCCGACGCACGCCGCGTCGCTACCCGTCGCCATCATCCCCAACTGCGCCGCCACGCGCCACGCGCATTTCGTCCTCGACGGCAGCGGCGCCGCCAAACTCGAACCGCCGTCCTTATCCGAATGGCCCGACGTGCATTGGCACGCGTCGGAATCTTCCAAGCGCGTCAACCTCGATACCGTCACGCCGGAAGAAGTCGCCTCATGGAAACCGGGCGAAACTCTATTGCTCAACGGCAAAATGCTCACCGGCCGCGACGCCGCGCACAAACGCATCGCCGACATGCTGGCCAAAGGCGAACCGCTGCCGGTCAGCTTCAAGCATCGCTTCATCTATTACGTCGGGCCGGTCGATCCGGTACGCGACGAAGTAGTCGGACCCGCTGGCCCCACGACAGCAACCCGCATGGATAAATTCACCGAAATGATGCTCGCCCAAACCGGATTGTTAGGCATGATAGGCAAAGCCGAACGCGGCCCAACCGGCATCGAGGCCATCAAAAAACACAAATCCGTTTACCTAATGGCCGTCGGCGGCGCAGCGTATTTAGTCTCCAAAGCGATCAAATCCTCACGCGTAGTCGGCTTCGCCGATTTAGGCATGGAAGCGATTTACGAAGTTGAAGTGAAGGATATGCCGGTGACCGTAGCGGTAGATTCTAACGGCACCTCGGTGCATCAAACTGGGCCGGCGGAATGGCAGAAGAAGATTGGGAAGATACCGGTGGTGGTGGCTTGATTTGTTTTTTCAAAATGTAGGCTGGGCTGGTAAGCCCAGCTTTTCTTTTAACCAATTTCGATTTGCTGGGCTAACCGACTTGCATATGCGACCTGAGAAATGAAAAATACCGACATAAACAAACTGTCCAATATTTGTTTTCATACGTTCACCCTCGATGCTATCGACGCTGGATACAATGTATTCCGCGCACTTGATACGCGCCCTGGGAAGCTCGAAACTAAACTCTCACGCGACCTAGATGAACATGAATTTTTTCTTACCAACGTTAGTAAAGCTCTGGTTGAAGTACTTTATTGCTGTGATCACTTAGCGACAATCCCATTTCTCTTGTCAAATTACAAGGAGACACCATCTCTAAAGCGTGTGGGAATGGATCGCGAAAAATATATTACTTACCAAGTTGAAAACTATATAGTTCGCGTGCAAGGCCTATATGATCGCTTGTTGGTACTCATAAATTCGGTATTTCACTTGCTCAATGATCAAAAAAATTGCCGCAAGCATATTATTTTGAAAAATATTAAGGTAGAAATTACCTCTATACCATCGATTTTAAAAAAGCTCGAAAATCTAATCACGCCTTATAGCAAACAACGCAACGAAATTACTCACTTTACTAGCTTTAAGGATCAGGATTTATATACACTTTCAATGTTTAACTTAATTGCAAGACATCGAAGTTTGGATCCTCAGGAGTCCGATTCAAAATCGGATATTGTTTTATTAATAAGCGACTCTATACGTGAAATCGTAACAAGCAAGAAGAAAGAGTTTCTGGCTTTTAACGAAACACTTGCTGATGCAGTCATAGAAGTGCTTAATTCTCTCGTAGATCCATATAAAAAAGAGGAACATGCTCTGCGACTTCGGACGGGTAAGCAAACAGGGAACTCGTAGCAAGCGTAGGTCGGAAGCCGATAGGCGTTCCGACGGATGGATATTGAACGTCCGTTCGCCAACAAATTTCCTACAAGTAAATAGAACAAGAAAATGTATCGATGCGCATGCGGCGGAATGCCTATCGGCTTCCGCCCTACATTGTTTGTTGCGATGTGGCGCAACTGACGCATTCGAAGAAAGAAATTATCACCCATCTGCGCCGACGCTATTTCTGCTGCCTGGCGGGGGTCGTCGGCGAGCACATGTTTGAGCTACGCGGTATTTCAGCTTTCAATTGAAGGCGAGAGCGAGTTTGTGCACGACGCCCGCCAGGCAGCAGAAATAGCGCGACAACAAAAACCTACGAAACAAAAAGCAGCGCGGCGGGTTCGCCTTTTTTGGTTACTTTTTTGGCGAAGCAAAAAAGTGACTAGCCGCCGGGCTACCCCCGGCACTATTATTCAGAGCACAGCAGTAACAGTTTCGTTGCGAACAACTTACACCCATCCCCACCCTAGCCCTCCCCTTGAAAGGGAGGGGATATGGCGTCTCGTAGGCTGGGGCTGATAAGCAAACGTAGGTCGGAAGCCGATAGGCGTTCCGACGGATGGATTTTGAACATCCGTTCGCCAACAAATTTCCTTCAAGCAAATAGGACATGAAAATGTATCGATGCGCATGCGGCGGAACGCCTATCGGCTTCCGCCCTACTTCTTTTTCATTTTGACTCTGAGCTTGTCGAAGGGGAAGAATCTGCTGTTCCGCTGGTTAAGTCAAAAGCGAAAAGCAGATCCTTCGCTATCGCTCAGGATGACAAGCACATAACGATGGCTGCCAGAAGTAAGCTGTGCTGAGGTACGAAGCGCATCGTTCGCGATCGATGCGCCTCCTTCGTCAGCACATCCTACAGCCTCGCAAGCCCCCCCGTAGCGTGCGCACTGTGCACGAAAATGTCCGTCCGAGCACAACGCTACATGTCCGCATGAACATACGTCGTGCGCAGTGCGAACGCGACGCGGAGCACGTAGGCTGGGTTGGTAAACCCAGCGATTTTTGCACTCGATCACCATTCTGGGCTTATCAGCGCCAACCTATGTCACAGCCCCAATCCGTCGAGATTAGGCGTTATTGAATATAATAAAATATTCAATTTAATCAAATAGTTATATAATATACATTTATGCCAAAATCGCCTGCATTCATACGCATCAAAGCCGACGTTTTAAAAATCGTCGCGGCAATTCCTGTGCGAAAATGTTGTTCGTTTCATTCGATAGGCGAACATCTGGATGTAATGCCGCGCCATGTGGCGTATATACTTTCGCAATTGAATGTTGAGGAAAAAAATAATTATCCGTGGTATCGCGTGGTCGCCGATGGCGGCAAGCTCCGCGTCGCTAAATTCCACGCTGATGGCAGGCCGCAGGCTGAATGGCTGCGTGATGAAGGGCTATTGATCAGCGATAATACGGTGAAGCAATTTGAAAAATATTTTGTCCCAGCAGCACAATTGAAAAGCGGGTTGGCGAAACAACAGCGGCCTGCCTTGACCAGTAAAACTACTGAAAGAAAAAAATGAATCACGACTTCATTATCAAGACGACAAACAAGGTAGCACTCTACGCCACTGTCGCGTTATTTTTTTGGGTATTCATTTTTTTGACCGTGACAGTTTTCGATTTAAAAATATTTCGTCAATATATTACTGACACATTTTTCTTGAGCGTGTTGGGGATATTTGCCATTCTCGGCGGCGCATTGATTTTGAATCTGATGTCGAATCTATCGAATATTTCCAGCGCCATCAATGACAAGCGTGACATCACCCTCCCCGCTGCAAAACCCATCAACAAGAAAATATTAATCGCACTCGGTTTATCTTTGCCGTTGATTGTCGGTGCGCTGTTCATCGGCAACACGAT
>JAYVJD010000241.1:0-3219 GCA_043769625.1 Pseudomonadota bacterium
AATGCATTCGATGCTGATTGTTCGATTATTGTCAGCGTTGATCTTGATCATCAAGATTATCTTGGTGATACACGCGAACTCATCGGCGCAGAAAAAGCCGGTGTGATGCGCCCAAACCACCCAGCGATTTGCGGCGATATCGAGCCGCCGCAGAGCGTCATCGATTACGCCAAAAACATCGGCGCCGATTTGCAATTGATCAACCGCGATTTTGGTTTTGTCAAAATGGAACAGCAATGGCAATTCTGGAATCGCGCGACGAAAAAACATGCGCTGCCGTATCCGGCCTTGCGCGGCACCTATCAATTGCACAATGCCTCGTGCGCACTGGCCGCGCTGGATGCCGTGCGCGAAAAATTGCCGGTGACGCTGAACGACATTAAACGTGGCTTGCTCGAAGTGGAATTACCCGGTCGCTTGCAAGTCTTGCCAGGCCAGCCGTCGGTCGTGCTCGATGTTGCACACAATCCGCACGCGGCGGCGGCGCTGGCGTCTGGGTTAGGCAATATGGGCTTTTATCAAAATACCCATGCTGTGTTCGCCATGTTGAAAGACAAAGACATTGCCAGTGTGATCAAAGCGGTAAAACATCGGGTTGATCATTGGTATGTCGCCGGTTTACCGGTGCCGCGCGGCGCGTCTGACGAACTGTTGGCACAGCTTTTGGATGCGGCGGGAGAGGGCGCTAAAGTGCGGCGCTTCGGCAATGTGTCAAACGCCTATGCTGCCGCCTGTGAAGCAGCCGCACAAAATGATAGAATCATCATATTCGGTTCCTTCTTCACCGTGGCTGAGGTCATGCGAGCCATTCGTCAGCGAAAGTAACGCATGGGCAGCTGCCAAAGCTGATAAATTTGCTTTAGAGAGCGACACTTATGTCCACCACGCCGCAGTCCCCTGATATCAAACAAATCAAAGCGCGCAATCGTCGTCGCTTGATCGGCGCGATTGCGCTTGTCGCTGCGCTGGTCGTGTTTTTGCCCATGTTGTTGGATAAAGGCCCCAAGCCGCTGAAGCAGGACATCGCCATCAATATTCCTGCTAAAGAAGGCGCGGACTACACGCCGCTCAAACCCAATAGCAAGCCGATCGAGACCAAAGCGCCCGCCACCACGGAAAATAAAACTGACGCTAAATCAGTTGAAGGCCAAGTTGTGCCCTCTGCGCCTTTGTTGGACGTGAAGCGCGGCGCGCCGCAAACACCGGCAAACGATGTAGTACAAGGCACCAAGCCGGGCAAGAGCGCCGTGTTGAAACCAATGTCAAAAGTAGTTGATCCGGCAGGCGCAGCAGTCACGGCCACGCCGACGGCACCGCCCACACCTGCGCCAACTCCGACACCCGCACCGGCAGCAGCCAAACCGGCCGCAGCAGAAAAAACACCGACGACAAAATTCGCTGTACAGATCGGCGTATTTTCTGACCCAAACAATGCCAAGGAAATTCAAGCCAAATTAGCGGTCAAAGGTTTTAAATCGAATGCCGAAAAATTAGCCGATGGCAAAATACGCGTGCGCATTTTTGGTTACGCGACGCGGGATGAAGCCGACAAAGCCTTAGCCGGAATTCATGAAGTAGCGAAAAATGCTATCGCGATTAACTTATAAATAGTTTAATTTAATCAATAACTTACGTGACGCTATTTGATTGGGCAGTATTATTGATTGTTGGCTTGTCGAGCGTGCTTGGGCTGATGCGCGGCGCGATTCGCGAAGTGTTAGCATTGGTGGGTTGGGTCGTGGCGTTTTTTGTCGCGCGACAATTCGGCGTCGATTTTTCTGCGATGCTGAGCAACTTGGTCGCCTATGATTCGCTGCGATTGCTGTTATCGTTTGCGGTGTTGTTTGTCGCGACATTGTTAGTGATGGCCTTAGGCCGCATGGCGCTGACCGAAATAGTAAAAAAAATCGGGCTCGGTGGTGCAGACAAATTTTTCGGATTAGTGATTGGCGTAGCGCGCGGCGGCTTGATCGTTTTAGTATTCGTTTTGTTGGCTGGTATGACGGCGTTGCCGCAACAGGCCGATTGGAAAAACGCTTACACCAGCCGCTGGTTTGAATTGATGGCAGAGCGCGTCAAGCCGTGGTTGCCAGAAGGCTTGGCAAAACGTATCAACTTCGGCTTCATCGCAGCCTGACAAGTTTAGCTCAATAGGAAACACAATATGTGCGGCATAATCGGCATCGTAGCAAAAAGTGCAGCAAACCAAATGTTGTATGACGGCTTGCTGGTGCTACAACATCGTGGGCAGGACGCAGCAGGTATCTGCACGGCAGAGGGCCCGAGCTTTCACATGCACAAGGGCAGCGGGCTGGTGCGCGACGTGTTCCGCACGCGGAATATGCGCGAGCTCAGCGGCAATATGGGTATCGGCCATTGCCGTTATCCGACCGCCGGTTCTGCCGCTGCGTCAGCTGAAGCGCAACCGTTTTACGTCAACTCGCCCTTCGGTATCGTGCTTGGTCACAACGGTAATCTCATCAACGCTGAACAACTCAAGCAAGATTTGTTCATCGAGGATTTGCGTCACGTCAATACCAACTCCGATTCCGAAGTGTTGCTCAACGTCCTCGCCCACGAATTACAAGCTGCAGCTGGCGGCCATCGCCTGACGCCGGGCGCGATATTCGAAGCGGTAAAGGGCGTACATCGTCGCGTGCGTGGCGCGTATGCAGTGGTCGCGATGATTGCCGGTTATGGCTTGCTCGCGTTCCGCGACCCGTTCGGCATTCGTCCTTTGGTCATTGGCCGCAACGTCACCGAGCACGGCACCGAATTCATGGTCGCATCTGAAAGCGTCGCGGTCGATTCGCTCGGCTTTGAAATGCTGCGCGACGTGGCGCCGGGCGAAGCGATTCTGGTGGATGAAAGCGGCAATTTCTTCAATCGCCAATGCGCTGACCATGCTGTGCTCAATCCTTGCATATTTGAATACGTATATTTCGCTCGCCCTGACACCGTGATCAACGGCATCTCGGTGTATGAGACGCGCATGCGCATGGGCGTCAGTCTGGCAGAAAAAATTACCGCGACCGGCAAAGCCAACGACATTGACGTAGTGATTCCGATACCCGATACCAGCCGTCCGATTGCGATGCAATTATCAGTGAAACTCGGCGTGCCGTATCGTGAAGGTTTTATCAAAAACCGCTACATTGGTCGCACCTTCATCATGCCCGGCCAAGCTTTACGTAAAAAATCGGTTCGACAAAAACTCAA
>JAYVJD010000242.1:0-3209 GCA_043769625.1 Pseudomonadota bacterium
CAAGTACTCCAGCATTTTTAATTACCCGACGCTGACCTGGGCCGATGTCGGCGCGATTGGCTGGCTGGTCGATGGCGCGGCGATCATTAACCAGATCCCGATTTGTCGTTGCTCGTATGGGCCTTACGCGCGCGCAATGGTGCGCATCTGCAAAGAAGAAGCGTTTCATCTGCGACAAGGCTTCGACATCATGCGCACGCTGTCGCAAGGCACGCCGGAACAAAAGGCCATGGCGCAGGATGCACTGAATCGCTGGTGGTGGCCTTCAGTGATGATGTTCGGCCCGCCGGACGACAATTCGCCCAATAGCGCGCAATCGATGGCGTGGAAAATCAAACTGCATAGCAACGACGAATTGCGGCAAAAATTTATCGACCAAACCGTGCCGCAAGCCGAATACCTCGGCCTGACTTTTCCCGATCCGGATTTGAAATGGAACGAAGCACGCGGGCATTACGACATCGGGAAAATCGATTGGGATGAATTCTGGAATGTGGTGAAGGGCAACGGGCCGTGTAATAAAGAGCGCCTCGAAGCGCGCAAGCAAGCGTATGAAGACGGCGCATGGGTGCGCGAAGCGGCGTTGGCGTATGCGGAGAAAAAGGCCAAACGTAAATTACAAGTGGCATAATTTTATGTAGGGTGCGCTCGCGCACCACAACTTTACTAGCGAGCGGAGATGTCTGAACCCGCTATGGTGCGCGAGCGCACCCTACGGGCAGTATGCAATGTTACGAAAAGAAATCGAAGAAAGAAGTCCCTCCCTTAGAAAAAGGGAGGCTAGGAGGGATTTAAAAATCGTCGAGCCTGAACGAAAATCTACGAAGACCAAGGTTCGATTGAAATTAAATCTTGATTACTTTTTTTGCTACGGCGTTTGAATTTTTTTCTCTGTGTCTCTGTGCCTCTGTGGTTCAAAAATGATTTTGCAAAGTGAGTATCCATGAACAAAGAATGGCCCTTATTTGAAATTTTCATCCGCAGCCAACACGGCCTCGCGCATAAGCATGTCGGTAGCTTGCACGCGCCCGATGCAGAAATGGCGATCAACAATGCGCGCGATGTCTATACGCGGCGTAACGAAGGCGTGAGTATCTGGGTGGTGAAATCGTCCGACATCGCCGCCAGCGGCGCGAACGACAAGGCGGCGATGTTTGACCCCGCCAATACCAAAGTTTATCGACACGCTACTTTTTACGATGTGCCGGATGAAGTGAAAAACCTTTGATGATCGTGCAGCCATGAATCAAAATTCATTATTCGAATATTTACTGCGCCTCGGCGATAACAATCTCATCCTTAGCCAGAGATTGTCAGCCTGGTGCGGCCACGGCCCAGTGCTGGAGGAAGACATCGCGCTGGCGAATATCGCGCTCGATTTGCTCGGACAAGCGCGCATGTGGCTGACACTGGCCGGCGAGGTCGAAGGCAAGGGGCGCGATGAAGACAAGCTGGCCTATCTGCGCAATGAAAATCAATTTCGCAATGTGTTATTGGTAGAACAGCCGAACGGTAATTTCGCCGACACCATGGGGCGGCAATTTTATTATGACCAATGGAATTACTTGCTGCTGAACCAATTGCAAAAATCTGCCGATACCCGCATCGCCGCCATCGCGGAAAAATCGTTCAAAGAAGTGTCGTACCACGTTCGCCGCAGCAGCGAATGGGTAGTGATGCTGGGCGACGGCACGGATGAGAGCCATACCAAAATCCAACAAGCTATGGATAAGCTATGGCCTTATACCGGCGAATTATTTGCCATGGATGCGATCGATAATGAGCTGGCGGCAAAAGGCATCGCCTGCGATATGTCTGTTCTACGACATGACTGGCAACAACGTATTGCCGCCACGCTGAAAGAAGCCACACTGAACATGCCCGCAGCAGAGTGGATGCAAAGCGGCGGCAAGCAAGGCAAGCATAGCGAAGGCTTCGGTTTTCTGCTGGCGGAAATGCAAGTGTTACAGCGGACTTACCCCGGCGCAAATTGGTGATATGAATCCATCTGCCATCATTGAAGTCAACGAACAATTGATCTGGCAATGGCTGGAAGCCGTGCCCGACCCAGAAATTCCGGTTATCTCGATTGTCGATTTGGGTATCGTGCGCGAGGTTCGTAGGGATGTTGCATCCGGCGAATACGTTATTGCCATTACGCCGACTTATTCCGGTTGTCCCGCCACTGCAGTGATTGCAGAAGACATTGCCACGGCGTTGCGCCAACACGGCGTGGAAAATTTCCGTTTGGAAAATAAGTTATCGCCTGCATGGACTACCGATTGGCTGTCAGCCAAAGGACGCAAAGCGTTGCGTGAATCCGGCATTGCACCGCCAATCGGATCAACCGCACATCAAGTTGTCGATGCCAGCCGCATCATGCGCGCGCCAGTTGCGCCATCCATCGGATGCCCGCATTGCGGCTCTACGCAAACCAAACTCTCCAGCCAATTCGGTTCGACGCCGTGCAAAGCTTTATATGTTTGTCAGGACTGCAAAGAGCCGTTTGATTATTTTAAGCCACACTAAAACTCCTTCCCCTTGAAGGGGAAGGACTATAGGGTAAATTGACAGTTGCGTGTGGCAGTAAGCATGAATAAAAGTTGAATATAATCAAATACTTAAAATAATCACTTATGAATTCCTTCCACCCACTAAAAATATCCAACATCATTCGCGAAACGCGCGATGCAGTAGTCATCACTTTCGAAGTGCCGAATGAATCGCGTGACGCGTATCGCTACATACAAGGCCAGCACCTCACCTTGCGCACGCATATCAACGGCGAAGAAACGCGCCGCTCGTATTCCATTTGCTCAGCGGTGCAAGACAATCAATTACGCGTCGCGATAAAAAAAGTGTCCGGCGGCTTGTTTTCCGAATGGGCCAATACAAAACTGCAACAGGGCGACAGCATAGACGTATTGCCGCCGAGCGGACATTTCAACGTGCCGTTATCGGCTGAAAACAAAAAACACTACGCCGCTTTTGCTGCAGGCAGCGGCATCACACCGATACTGTCAATTATCAAAACGACTTTACAAGCCGAGCCAAATAGCCGCTTTACTTTAGTCTATGGCAATCGCGCTTCTTCCACCATCATGTTCAAAGAAGCACTGGAAGATTTGAAAGATACTTATCTCGAACGCCTGAACCTGGTATTCGTCATGAGCCGCGAGCAGCAGGACATCCCCTTATTTAACGGCCGC
>JAYVJD010000243.1:0-3201 GCA_043769625.1 Pseudomonadota bacterium
TTGTGAGAGGGGAACCATGGCATTGACCGAGGTATGTCCGAATTGTGGATCTCGCAGCGTTTCATTTTGGGCAAAGGCCTTTGCAATTTGGCCCATTAGTACGCGATGCAAGAATTGTAGTGAACGACTTCGTTTGCGAATGCCCTTTTGGCAAAACGTAGTAATTCAGCTTTTTAGCCAGGCCGTATTCTGGGCGGTATTGATAATTGGAATTATCTGCGGGATTGGCGTCGTGCTCAGTTTTGCACTTGGTGTTGCTTTCGCATTGTTGATTACGGTAGCGCCGGGAAGGTTCGTTAAGCTGGAAGTTGTCGGCAAGAACAATAAAAAATGAAGAAAAAAGGGGGCACTACCCTTCAGAAAAAAAAAGTAAACGCCACCCTTATTTCAAAACCGTGACCTTGCCTACAAGCTAGCGTAGGGTGGGCAAAGCGATAGCGTGCCCACGCGGTCACTCGCCGAAATCCCCTTCCAGTGTCATTTTTTCACCAGCCCAATCTGCTGGCAAATCGCCTGCCTCGACATAACGATGAAAACTCGAATACGGCCAGTCTTTGACTTGCTTCGCTAAGCCATGTTTCACCGGATTGTGATGGATGTAATCAACATGTCTTTGTAAATCCAATTCATCGCGGATTTGATGTTCCCAGAATCTGCGTTGCCATATTCCTTTTTCGCGTTTGATTTGTTTGCTTGGGCTTCGGGTTGTGGAAGCTGGTAAGCCGGTGGAGAAATTTCGTTTGATGAGTTGCCAGCGTAGCGAGAAATCAGGATTATCAGGAGGCAAAGTCCAGATTGCATGCAGGTGATCTGGTAGTACGCAGATGGCGATGGTTTCGAATGGGTAACGCTTGTTGGTGGTGGCGTAGGCTTTGCGTAGGCGATTAATTTCGGTGGTGAGTAAATTACTTTTTCTATCTGCCAGCGTTAGGGTGAAAAAAAAGGTGGCTCCAGATATGAAGCTGCGGCGGTAGTTTGACATGGGGTTGAGGTTTTCGATGTGGTTTCCGCGTGGGCACGCTATCGCTTTGCCCACCCTACGTTTTTGTTTTATTTTTTTGCGCCCAGGTCGCGCGCCAACTGGCTGCTGATCTCACCCTGTTTCTTCAATTCAGCATGATCCCAATCTTTACTCACCCACCCCCCCAAATTCTCCAACGCGATATCGCATAGTGCGTGGATCCAGTCGTCGCGTCCATTGAGGCAGGGGATGAAGTTGTATTCTTTGCCACCTGCATGTAAAAAAGTTTCGCGACCTTCCATGGCGATTTCTTCTAGCGTTTCTAAACAATCGGCCGGGAAGCCGGGGCAGATTACGTCCAGGTGTTTTACGCCTTGTTTGCCGAGTTGCGCGAGGGTGTCTGAGGTGTAGGGCTTGACCCATTCGGCGCGGCCGAAGAGGGATTGGAAACTGACGACGTATTCATCCGCTTTGAGTTGCAGGGCTTCGGCTAATAGTCTGCCGGTCTTGCGGCATTCGCAGTGGTAGGGGTCGCCTTTGTCGAGGGTGTATTGAGGCACGCCGTGGAAACTCATGAGCAATTTTTCCGGCCGGCCATTTTTTACCCAGCTATCGCGCACGCTTTGCGCGAGGGCTTTGATGTAAGACGGATGGTCGTGATAATTGCGCACGGTGCGCACGGCGGGGGAGTTGCGGTATTTTTTCAGCACGGCAAATAATTCATCTTGCGATGAGGCGGTGGTGCTGGATGCGTATTGCGGGTACAGCGGTAATAACAAAATGCGGTCGCAGAACTGTGCTTTGAGTTGGGCGACGGCAGACGCTATCGATGGATTGCCGTAGCGCATGGCGTATTCGACCACGATAGGTTGTTTGATCCGCTCACCTAAAAAACCTTTGAGTTTTTTAGCTTGCAGTTCGGTGTAAACACGCAGTGGCGCGCCTTCTTTCATCCACACTTGTTGGTATTTCGCCGCGGATTTTTTCGGGCGGGTGTTGAGGATGATGCCGTGCAAAATTGGCAGCCAGGCGATGCGCGGGATTTCTACTACGCGCGGATCGCTGAGAAATTGTTTTAAGTAACGGCGTGTCGCGCTCGGCGTCGGTTCATCTGGCGTGCCGAGGTTGACCAGCAGAATGCCGACTTTGCTTGGCGTGCCGTGGGTGAATTCGGGTTCGGGTAAATAGTTGGGCATGTTTTATTTCAACTTTGATAAATAGCGTAGGCCAGGAGCGCCCATGCGCCGATGAACGCAACACCGCCGATAGGCGTAATGGCGCCGAGCCAGCGCATGCCGGTGATGCTTAATAGATACAGACTGCCAGAAAAAATCAGGAAGCCGATGAACATGAGCCAGCCTGACCATTTCAACGCGGGTGATTCGGCTAATTGCATGGCGATCAATCCGACTGCGAGCAAACCAAGTGCGTGATAAAAATGATACTGAACCCCGGTTTGAAATATCGCCAGCATGTCGGCGCTGAGTTTGTTTTTCAGCGCGTGCGCGCCGAATGCGCCGAGCAACACGGCGAGTAGGGCGCTTGCGCTGCCGAGTGATAAGAAGAGTTTGGCGCTGGTATTCATGGGCGATTTATTATTTTTTCGTTCGAGCTTCGTTCGGTGTTAGGCAGAATGATGATCTGGTAGCTCCAAATACGCATTCAAGCCTTTGCGCGCATTTTTGCGGATGAGGCTTTTCATCAGCGGCGTCCAGCCAAGTAATTTTCCGCTTGGCCCGAGCGCCATGCCGGCCCACTTGCGTAAATCAAATTCGTCGCGGTGGCGATAGATCAACCCGTCTTTGAATTCAAATTCCGCGTCGATGCTGTTGACCACTTTGCGGCCAGTTTTGCTGAAGGTATAAGTGGCATCCCAATGCACGCGCCCATGTCGGTCATCGGCTGCGGTGCCGCGATAGGTCAGGCTGAAATCTTTTGCGCGCTCGGTCAACATGCGCCACATCGCGCGCGCTTCCTTGCTATCGAGATGTTGAAACGCGGGGTCGTGAAATGTCGCCTCAGGGTGATAGCATGCGAGCATGGCGTCTGCATCGAGTTTCTGAAATGCGTTATAGAACTTTTTGATCAGTTCGGCATTAGGGTGCATGGTAATTTACTCAATAAAATCTACAAGTTACATTGATTTATTAATGATAGGACAAGGCGCTCGACAAGAGTTTCGCGGTGATATCGACTATCGGAATCACGCGCTCATAGGCCATGCGTGTGGGGCCGACCAC
>JAYVJD010000244.1:0-3201 GCA_043769625.1 Pseudomonadota bacterium
CTTGATGTCCTTCGCGCGCCGCGCTGAGACTGAAAGCAGGTTGGTTTTTACGATGCGTGGCGTTTCGCGTAGCTTTGCGGTAATACGCTGAACTTTTTCCAGTACCTTAGTCTGAAATACGTCGCCGGTCTTTGGCGTGATGCCGATGACGGCAACGTAGCGAGAACCGAATACTTCTTCGACTTTGAGCGTGGTCGCCACGTAGGGATGCGATTTTGGTACGATCGTATTCGGATCGATAATGACAGTAAGCGCCGACCCCTTCCATTGAAAGAACACGGTCGCAATCAAAATAAGCAACATCGCCAACCAACGGTTCTTGATAATAAAGTCAACGTAACTGCGCATGATCTCCTACTCCTCGTTATTTCAAAAAATTATGTAATTGATTATCGTGTAAGGCTACACCGGCCATCACGTTAGTTTTGAGGCACAAGCGCTCGCAGGAAGCAATCGACGATAGCTGTGCATTTCTGTTTTTCGTTCAGCGACGTCGGGTCGGTCTTGACGCCGTAGAGCAAACGTACCCGCTCGAAACCGGCGAGCATACTTAGCAACAACTCCGCGACAAATTGCGAATCGGTTTTGCGTAGGTTCCCGCTATCCATCGCCTGCTGCAAAAATTTTGCGAGCGTATCGCGCGCATTCGCGGCACCTTTCTCGTGGGCGACACGCGCTAATTTGGGAAAACGCGGCGCTTGCGCAATCAGTGCGCGATGCATTCCCAGACCGAAGGGCGACAGCGCTTTCGCACGGAATGCGGTCGCGAAACTTAGTAAAGAGCCGCGCAGATCTGCGCTGGGTTCGCCGAGGGAAACGGTAACGTCATCGATGGTCTGGCGGATCACTTCGGCGAACAAATCTTCTTTATTGCCGAATTGGTTGTACAGCGTTTGCTTGGCGACGCCCGCGCGTGCAGCGATGCTTTCCATGCTGGCGCTATAACCGTCTTCGATGAACACACGAATGGCGGCATCGCACACAACTTTTCGCTTGCTGCCGTTTATCGCTTCTAGTTCAGTGGATTTTGTTTGACGAACCAAGAGATATTCCCCAATATTGGTCGCTAGACTAGACAGTCTAGTCTAATGTGTCAAGCGCATTCTTTTAGTCACTATCGCTACCGGGCGCACGGATGTTGGCTGCTGGCATAGCCTGCCTGGAGAGCCAGGCTGGTAGCGCGTCTTGGGGCAGCCTATTTGCGACGCTTCGCGAATGGCGTGAATTTTGCTTTCGCCGGTTTGTGTTGGGAAATGTCAAGCTGAGCTGTGCCGCCAGGTCTGGCGACAAGGTTCTCGAACCGGTTGACGCTAGCTTGCGAAAGTGAGAACGAGCCTTGGGCTCACCTGGTATTATCCCCTTCTTTCTTAACAATCTAAACGAATTGAAATGAAAGTTTGTATCATCGGCGCCGGCGCGATCGGCGGCTATGTCGCCGCCAAGCTGGCGCTGGCTGGCGCAAAGGTAAGTGTCATTATTCGCGGTGCGAATCTGGCTGCAGTGAAGGCGAATGGTTTAACGCTGGTCGAAGCAGGGCAGGCGTACGTCATTCGCGACATTGCGGCGACAGACAAAATCGCCGAGTTCGGCCAACAGGATTGGGTCATCTTAGCAATGAAGGCCCATCAAGTGACGCCGATCGCCGATCAGCTCCAGCCTTTATTGGGTGCGCAGACGAGTATCGTCACCATGCAAAACGGCATCCCATGGTGGTATTTTCAAAAGCACGGCGGCGAGTTTGATGGACGGCGCGTCGAGAGCGTCGATCCGGGCGGTGTGATCGCCGATCATTTGGATATTGCGCGCATTATCGGTTGCGTGGTTTATCCGGCCTGCGAAATGGTTGAGCCGGGCGTGATTCATCATATCGAAGGCAATCGTTTTCCGGTCGCCGAACTCGACGGTGCGGAAACGCCACGTGTCGCGGCGATTTCCGAATTGTTTAAAAAAGCCGGCTTCAAATCGCCGGTGTTGTCCAACATACGCGCGGAGATTTGGCTCAAGCTTAGGGCAATCTGACCTTCAATCCAATCAGCGCGCTGACCCACGCGACGCTGGTTGATATCTGTCAATTTCCACCGAGCCGCGCGCTCGCCGCGAACATGATGACGGAAGCGCAAATAATCGCCAATAAACTCGGCATCGAGTTTCGTGTGTCGCTAGAAAAACGCATCGCCGGCGCCGAAGGTGTCGGCAAACACAAAACCTCGATGCTGCAAGATGTCGAAGCGGGCAGGGCGCTGGAGATCGACGCGCTGGTTGGTTCCGTGATGGAGCTCGGACGTCTCACGCAAACGCCGACGCCGCACATCGACGCCGTTTATGCATGCACGAGTTTGTTGGCGAAGATGCTGCGTGAGGCGGGTGGGCGACTTGCGATTAATAAGCCAAGCTAGTTTGACTATTACTCAATGTCATCCTTCGCGTTGCTCAGGATGACATGTAAATCCGATTAACTCCGATTTCTTGAAGTCAACTAATGAAAACCTTAACTGAACTATTATCAGTCGGCGAAGCGTCACGCATCGCTATCGCCGCACCGGGCCGCCAGCCCTGCACATTCGCGCAGTTGCGCGATCAAGCTAGCGCAACGATTGCGGCGCTAAATCAATTGGGCCTCGGCCGTGGCGACCGCGTCGCCATCGTTTTGCCAAATAGTCCGGAAATGGCGAGTGCATTTATTTGCATCGCAGCGGGCGCAACCGCTGCGCCGCTGAATCCCGCCTATCGCGCCGAAGAATTTGAGTTTTATCTAACGGACCTTAAAGCGAAAGCGCTTGTCGTTGCCAGTAGCGACGATACGGTGGCACGTGTTGTCGCAAAGCGGCTCAACTTGCCGGTCATCGAGTTGAACGTTGCGGCGGATAGTGCGGCGGGTAGTTTTACATTGAAGACCGATAGCCCGGTTAGCGCGCCCACGCCGAATGGCGGTCCGGCGGCGAGCGACGACATCGCGCTGATTCTACATACCTCGGGCACGACGTCACGACCGAAAATTGTGCCGCTGACACAGCGCAACGTCTGTGCCTCCGCGCGCAACATTCGCGAGACCTTGCGCTTCACCGCTGAGGATCGCGGCCTGAACATCATGCCGCTGTTTCACATTCACGGCTTGATTGGCGCCTTGCTGTCATCCTTGTTGGCGGGAGGCAGCTTGTTCTGTCCGCCTGGATTCAACGCGCTCAAATTCTATTCATGGCT
>JAYVJD010000245.1:0-3192 GCA_043769625.1 Pseudomonadota bacterium
GTTGGCCTATTGAGAAAGCCAAACAAAAAAGGTTAGCGCAGGACATTGCAGAGGGCCTCGTGTTAGTGTCGCCCCCCCAAGTAAAATTGCGTTAGAATAAAGAAAATTTACTCTGTAGCATCCGCTGGCGTTTTATCCAACATCGCCTTCAACGCCGCCAATCTCGACGAACCCTCAGCTCTTCCCACCGCCTGCGGTTGATGGTCGCCGGAAAATTTCAAATCCTCTCTGCCCATTTCATCGATGAATCTACTCGGTTCGCAGACTTGAAATTCGCGCGCGCGTTTGCGTTTTTGGCAGAGGGTGATGTGCAGGGTGCGTTGCGCGCGGGTGATTCCGACGTACATGAGGCGGCGTTCTTCTTCGATTTTTGCGCCGTCTAATGACTCGCGATGTGGCAGAATATTTTCTTCGATACCGACCAAATACACATGCTTGAATTCCAATCCTTTCGCCGCGTGCAGTGTCGAGAGTTGCACGGCGTTGCTTTTGTCTTCGCGGTTCTCCAGCAGGTTAATCAGCGCGATGGTTTGCGTGAGTTCGAATAAATTTTTGTCATCCGCTTCGCCTTTTTTGCTCAGCCAGTCGATGAATTGGCGCACGTTATTCCAGCGCTGTTCGGCTTTTTTCGTGTCTTCGCTATCAAATAAATAAATTTCGTAACCGATTTCTTTGACCAGTTGTTCGAGTAAGGGTGCTGCTGGGCCCTTGTGCGCATTAAATTCTATATTATTGATTAATTTGATAAATTCTTGTAGCGGCTCGAGCTGTTTGGGCGCGACCAGCGATTGAAAATTACTATCGCACGCCGCTTCAAACAAGCTCATTTGATGTTCGCCGCCAAATCGGCCGAGCAGATCCAAGGTGCTCGCGCCGACGCCGCGCTTCGGTGTGGTGACGGCGCGAATGAATGCAGGGTCGTCATCGGCATTGGCAATCAAACGCAAATAGGCAGTGAGGTCTTTGATTTCGGCGTAATCGAAAAACGACATGCCGCCGCTAACTTCATAGGCGGTTTTTTGGTTGCGCAATTGTTGTTCGAAGGCGCGTGCTTGATGATTGCCGCGATACAAAATCGCGTAATCGCCGAGCGTGGTGCGGTGCTGAAATTTATGCGCGAGTAAATCCATGATCACGGTTTCGGCTTCGTGATCGTCGTCGCGCATGGTGCTGACTTTAATCGCGTCGCCCATACCGAGATCGGACCAGAGTTTTTTCTCGAATAATTTCGGATTATTGCCGATGAGATTATTTGCCGCCTTGAGGATGCGCACGGTCGAGCGGTAATTTTGTTCCAGCTTGATCACATGCAGCTTGGGGAAATCGGTTTGCAAGTTGCGTAAATTCTCCACGCTCGCGCCGCGCCAGGCGTAAATCGCCTGGTCGTCATCGCCAACAGCGGTGAACAGACCGCGCGTGCCAGTGAGTAACTTGACCAATTTATATTGGCAGGCATTGGTATCTTGATATTCATCGATGAGCAAATAGCGCAAGCGGTTTTGCCACTTGGTCAAAATCTCCAGGTCGCGTTCAAATAATTCGACCGGCAAGCGAATCAGATCATCAAAATCGACGGCTTGATAAGCGTGCAGCGTGGCCTGATAGTCGCGATAAATTTTCGCGGCGATTTTTTCATTGTCATTGGTGGCGATAGTTTCTGCTGCGATGGGCGAGATAAAATCATTTTTCCATCGCGATATAATCCATTGATTTTGTTGAATAAATTTCTTATCCGTGGATTTACAAATTTCCGCGATGATGCCAAAGCTATCGTCGGAATCGAGAATGGAAAATTGCGCTTTCATATTCAGCGCCGGCGCTTCGCTGCGTAAAATGCGCATGCCCAGTGCGTGAAAAGTGGAAACGGTTAAGCCTTTTTGCGGCCCGCCCATTTGCTTCGCCACGCGTTCACCCATTTCGCGCGCGGCTTTGTTGGTGAATGTAATCGCTGCAATATTTTTCGGGTCGTAACTGCATTGTTCAATCAGATAGGCAATTTTTTGCGTGATCACGCGCGTCTTGCCGCTGCCCGCGCCGGCGAGCACGAGCAGCGGACCGTCGAGATATTTGACTGCTTCGTTTTGCGGGGAGTTGAGTTGCATCGAGGATTTTTATTTCACGATCATTCTTTGCTAATGCTGAGAATGACAAAGTTATTTTATAAAGTGGGGAAAATGCGCGCGAGGACCGATTATCGCTATATAGCCTCAGGCTTGAATCCCATCATCGTCACACCCGCAATGCATAACAAGATTCCTACGACATTGACCGTTGAAAGCGCCTCGCTAAAAAATAATAGGCCAATTG
Organism: Pseudomonadota bacterium; assembly: GCA_043769625.1. GTDB lineage: Bacteria > Pseudomonadota > Gammaproteobacteria > Burkholderiales > JBEEJL01 > JBEEJL01. Next base: position 2,308 of record JAYVJD010000245.1, read on the forward strand.
CCAGCAAAGTGATATTCACCGCGACGCTGGTCATGATATAGCCGGTGCTCAAGGTCCAGCCGCTGCGGTACATGAGCAAAAATCCCATTTCGATACCGACGATGGCAAAGCCGACGATAATGTGCGGCCAGCCGATTTTTTGTGCATGGACAATGAATTGATTGGTGGGCAGAAAGAATGGCAGCAGTGCTACGCAAACTATCAGGCCCACCAAATAAATCGCGATCACTGATACCAGCGGATTGACATCGGCAGGTATTTTTTTGATAAACACTTGATAGCCGACCATGGCCAGCACAGCTATAGCGGCAGAGATAAAATATAAACCGGATTTTTCCTGCAAAATATTTTCCTTTATTCGTGTTGATAGAACGTCGGATCATGTCTTGCTATTGCTTATCATGTACCACTGCTGTTTAGTTAAAAACGCCACAGCGGATTCTTCGCTAACGATCAGAATGACAAGATGATTTTATAGCGTTGAGAAAACCCGCGCCGCTGCTGACACTGTCGCATTGACTTCCACTTGCGTGTGCATAGCAGATACAAAGCCCGCTTCAAACGCCGACGGCGCGAGATACACGCCTTCGCGCAACATCCCGTGGAAAAAACGCGCGAATTTTTCTTTGTCGCATTCCATCATTTGCGCGTAAGTCGTCGGCACTTCGGCGCGGAAAAAACAACCGAACATGCTGCCGAGCGACGCAGCGCTGAACGGCACGCCCGCTTGTTTCGCTGCATTGGTCAGACCGGTGATGAGCGATTGCGTCGTCGTCGTGATGGCGTCGTAAAAGCCGGGCTGCTGAATCAATTTCAATGTCGTTAAGCCTGCTGTTACTGCGACCGGGTTGCCGGATAAAGTCCCAGCTTGATACACGGCGCCGA
>JAYVJD010000246.1:0-19875 GCA_043769625.1 Pseudomonadota bacterium
CCTTTTCTAGCGTGGGCACGCTAGCGCTTTGCCCACCCTTCTACTTTAATGCTGTCAAAAATCGGCTAAAACGTGGCAAATAATTATTATGCACGTCGAGTGAAAACGCGACATGCGTGGCGCGCCCGATAATGGCGTCGCGCGGGACGAAGCCGATGTAACGTGAATCTTTGCTGTTATCGCGATTGTCGCCGAGCATCAGATATTGATTCGGCGGCACGGTGACCGGGCCGAAGTTTCCGCGCTGCGGTTGGTTGGCATAGACCATCATGGCGTGAGGTAACGTCTCGTGTTTTTCGCCGGTGAGATTTTCTTGCGCGAAGATGCTCGACTGTTGTTCATTCAAGGGCAATAACGCGGCGGCAGGGAAAATCGCTGGCTCGTAATCTACCACTTTGCCGTTGACGATCAAGCGATTGCTTTTTAATTCAATCACGTCACCCGGCTCGCCGATGGCTCGCTTGACCAAACGCACACCGTCCTGTGGCGAATAGAACACCACGATGTCACCGCGTTTCGGATTATCCCAAGCCGCGATATGCGTCGTAGTAAACGGAATTTTCAAATCGTAGGAAAGTTTATTGACGACGATTTGCTCACCTTCGAGCAAGGTAGGTTTCATCGAGCCGCTGGGCACGTAATTCCAATCAGCAATCGACGAGCGGAACGGAAACATGATGGCGCTCATGACGAGTAAAAATCGCAAGGTCTCGGGCAAGGCTTTCCATTTCAGCAGCATAAATTTCATGATGGGCTTTCGTTAATAGAACATTGGAATGATAATACGGCATCTTCTTTATTTCGTCATGCGCCAAGATAGGCTTCCAGTGGATAAACCTAAACAAGACAGCAGTCTGCCGATTTTTTGGGACACGCGCTACGCCGACAACACCACGCCGTGGGATGCCGGCGGCGTGCCGTTGGCGTTACAGCGCTATTTGTCAGCGCGCGTTGATAAAGGTTCCGTTCTAATTCCCGGTTGCGGATCGGCCTATGAAGCAAAATATTTTCACGCGCAAGGCTGGCGAACTTTGGCAATCGATTTTTCCGAACTTGCGGTCAAACGCGCGCAGGCGCAACTTGGCGAACATGCCCCTATTGTTGAACATGGCGATTTTTTTCTGCAGGATTTTTCTACACAAAAATTTGATGTGATTTATGAGCGCACCTTTCTTTGTGCCCTGCCGCGCAAAATATGGCCGCAGTATGCGCAGCGAATGGGCGAGATTCTCGCTTCGGGAAAATTGCTCGCAGGATTTTATTTTTTCAACGACGAAGCCAAAGGCCCGCCGTTTGGCTTGCAAAACGACGAGTTGAAAAAATTACTTGATCCCTATTTCATACTACTTGACGACCAGCCCGTGCCTCCGCAAGAATCTATACATGTGATGCAAAATAAAGAACGCTGGCAGATTTGGCAAAGAAAATAGTCGAACATAATCAAATAGTTAAAGTGAGGTTGTGATGCAAGCATTAAGCAAAGATTGGCAAGAATGGATACGCGATAACTACGCGCGTGGCTGCGCCAAAGACGAAATGATGAAGGTCATGATCAAGGCCGGCATTCCGGAAATAGCTGCTGCGTACAATCTGGTGACGTTTGGCGCAGCGCAAACTGCGGGACCAGTGCGTAACGCGAATGCAGTGCAACCGCAGGCCGTCTTGAAAGCCGCCAATAACGACAGCGACTACAAACAAGAAGCCAGTTATTTATTTCAGCACGAGAACCACATTGTCACCAGCGACGGGCAACAGATACAAGTCGCCATGCGCGTCGATGCGCCTGACGTTGTGTTGCTGGACCACTTCATGACCGACGCAGAATGCGACGAGATGTGCGAATTATCCAAAGGCACGCTAACCAAATCCACCGTAGTCGATGACGCCACCGGTGCCAGCGTCAATCATGACCAGCGCATCAGCCAAGGCACCTATTTCCAGCTAGGACAAAATAATGTAGTTACACGCATTGAACAACGCATCAGCGAAATCACCAATACGCCGGTGGTGAACGGTGAAGGCCTACAAATTTTGAATTACGTCGGCGGCGGCGAATACCGCCCGCACTTCGATTACTTCCCCGACAACGAAGGTGGCCGCATTCACAAAGCACGCGGTGGGCAACGCATTATCACCATCATCATGTACTTGAATAATGTCACCGCAGGCGGTGCAACCATCTTGCCGAAAATCAATCTCAGCATCTATCCGAAAAAAGGCTCGGCCTTGTATTTTTCTTACTTCAATTCACTTGGCCAAATCGATCCGATTACGTTGCACGGCGGCGCGCCGGTGATTGAAGGAGAGAAATGGATTGCGACCAAGTGGATTAGAGAGCGAGAATATAAATAATCACCGCATGCGGCTGGCGCCTTAAAGAGACCTAACGCCGTGCTCAATCTACGAGCTTTAAATCCCCCTCCCCTTTTTTTCAAAGGGAGGAACCTGATGATTCCCAATTCGCCATTTAGCTCTGCGAATGGTAGTCCTCCGACTCAGTACTCACAAAGAATGCCAAGCCGGATCTTCACGCCTCCCCCTTAGAAAAAGATACTGTGATCCCCGTCAAGCTTAATGCAACGTCGGGTCGAATTTTTTGCCGGATTTCAACACGCCGAATGCCACATGAATCAGCTTCCGCATCATCGCCCCGATGATCAGCATCGGCGGTTTGCCCGCTGCTGCTAAGCGTTCACGGAAACGTTTCCCCCACTCGGTTTTATATAACGTACACATCGCCGGCATGTAAAGCGCCTTGCGCAGGAACGCATGGCCGACTTTCGATAGACGCGGCTTGCCCCGCACACTGCTGCCTGACTCACGCAGACGCGGATTGAGTCCCGCAAACGCCACCGCGCCACGCGCATGGTCAAAACGCTCAAACCCAGAATAGAAGGCCAGCAACGTGGCAATGGTACGCTCGCCCACGCCCGGGATGCTGTTGAGTAGCGCTTGTTTGTCCTTCAAGTCGGGATCGTTATCGATATCCGGCGGTAGAAGAAGCGTTGTACGAATCGATTTCCATGCGGCAGTTTGTCGGCATCGATCTGGGCCGCGAAGCCGCACCGGACGAGACCACCCTCTGTAAATTTCGCCACCTGCTTGAACGGCATAGCCTCGGCGGCCCGCTGTTCGCCAGCGTCAACGCCCACCTGCAGGCGAGCGGCCTGAAGATCGCGACCGGCACCATCGTCGATGCCAGTATCATCGCCGCGCCGAGTTCGACCAAGAACCCGAGCGGCACGCGCGACCCGGAGATGCATTCGACCAAGAAAGGCAACGACTGGTACTTCGGCATGAAAGCGCATATCGGCGTTGATAGCCAGAGCAAGCTCATCCACTCGGCGGCGGTGACGCCGGCGCATGTGCATGACAGCCAAGTGCTGGGCGACCTGTTGCATGGGCGAGAGACACGGGTGTGGGGCGATAGCGCTTACCATGGACAACGGGCGCTGATCAAGGCGAAGGCCCCGCAGGCGCAGGACTTTACCCACCACAAGGGGGCGCGCGGCCGGCCGCTGTCGCCAGAAGCGGGGGCCCGCAACACCACCAAGAGCCGGGTGCGCGCCAAAGTCGAGCATCTGTTCCGCGTGATCAAGTGCCAGTTCGGCTTTGCCAAGGTGCGCTACCGCGGGCTGATGAAGAACGCGCAACGTCTGTTCGTGGCGTGTGCGCTGGCGAACGTGTACGTGGCGCGACGGCAGTTGTTGCGCAGGGCGGGGGCGTAGTCCGTCCGCAGCAAGGGAATACTGCGGATAACCGGTACCCAAAGCTAAATTCAATAACGAATTACGCAGCTTTAGCCATCATTTCGACTATGACGATTTTGGTTTCAATAAAATATTTTTGCGCAGTCACTTAATCAGAGCTTCCTAAGGAAGATTAAGAGGGATTTTGGCAGGATTTTTACGTCGCCGAGACGTGGGCCAGAACGATAAGCGCAGCCACTCAAATATCACACGCCATTTTTCTTAAACCACGCCAACATTTTTTTCCACGCATCCTCTGCCTGCTCTTTGCGATAACTCGGGCGATAGTCGGCATTAAACGCGTGTGGCGTGTCGGGATACAAAATAATGTCTGTTTGGCTGGCACCGGATTTTAATTCAGCACGCATTTTTTCTACTGTGTCATTGGGAATGCCACCGTCGGCGCCGCCATATAAACCGAGCACCGCTGCTTTAAGTGACGCTGCAATATCGATTGGATGTTTCGGTGTCAGCTCGCTCGCGGCACCGACTAAACGTCCGTACCACGCTGCACCGGTTTTCACGTTTGGGTTGTGCGCGGCATAAAGCCAGGTAATTCTGCCGCCCCAGCAGAAGCCAGTAATGGCGAGGCGCGCTGCATCGGCTTTGCCGGACGCTTTCGCAAACGCGACGGTCGCATCCAAATCTTCCATCACTTGTTGGTCCGGCACTTTCGACACAACTTTAGAAATTATGTCGTTCATGTCCTTGATCGACGCTACATCGCCTTGGCGTGCATACAACTCAGGCGCGATGGCCATATAGCCCTGCTTGGCTAAACGTCGGCAGACGTCTTTAATGTGTTCGTGCACGCCGAATATTTCTTGCACGACTAATACGACGGGAAATTTGTCGCCACTCGCCGGCATGGCACGATACGCCACCATGTCGCCGCCCTTGGCCGGGATTTTCACTTCGCCAGCCGTGAGACCATCGGCGGGGGTCGTAATAGTTTGCGCACCGACTGGCTGCGTCGATAGAGCAAAACCGCTGGCGAGCGCTGTCACAACAAACTCTCGGCGCGTGATGTGGGCTTTAGGCATGAGGCTTTTAAGTTCAGGGTGCATGGCAGTCTCCGGTAAGGGTGAAATGATAGGGAATTTTTGTTTGTAGCATCAGTCGTAATGATAGCTAGTGTAATGCGTGGCATGGGTATTAGGCTCGCGAGTTTGATCTGGGTTCGATTCCATTTTGAATGATTTTACCGCGACATTTACCCCGCAACGCAATAAAAAATTACCAAAAATAATTAAATAAAAACAGAGACTTATAAAATAATCGTCAACCAAAGGTTGACGACCCCGTTATTGGAAGCGTTTACTGCGAAGTATCGTAGCATTGTGCAGCGATCAGCAACGCGTTGAAAGACGCGGAAACAGTAAATAGACATAAGGAGATACACCATGGAAAATACAACTAAAGCGAAATCCAATCCCGTTTTTGTGATCGCCGCAATTGCGATTACATTGTTCAGCGCGCTCGGCATTGGTGCCATTACCGGCCTGATCCCGAGTTCATTTTCAAAAAGCGACGCGAGCAAAGCCGCGGCGAATTCGACGGCGAAGCCCTCGGTTACGGTTGCTGCAGTTGAGGCACCAGTAGTCGCGCCGGTAGTGGCCCCTGCAAAGGCCGATGCTGCGTTGAGCAAAGCGGAAGACAAAGTATTGCAACCCGTTGCGCCGGAAACCAAACCAGCACCGGTCGCTGCGGCGCCGAAAGCAGTAGCCGCGCCCAAGCCTGTGCAACACAAACCAGCGGCGCCTAAAACTGTAGTGGCCAACAATACTTACTCAACAGCCCCTGCGCCAATCGTAAGCCAGCCTTACACTGCGCCTGCTCCTGTGCAAGTTGCTGCTGCGCCAGTCGTCGCGCAAGCGCCAGCGCCTATCGTATGTAATAACTGCGGTGTGGTTGAAGCGATCAATGCGATTCAACAACAAGGCGACGCAAGCGGCGTAGGCGCAGTCCTCGGCGGCGTGGCTGGTGGTGTAGTCGGCCATCAAGTTGGTAGCGGTCGTGGTCGTGACTTGGCCACCGTACTCGGCGCGGTTGGCGGTGCAGTTGCCGGTAATCAGGTTGAGAAAGCGAAAAAAGCGTCTTCAGTGTATGACGTAGTCGTGCGCATGAACGACAACAGCACACGCACCATACGTGCCACCACCAACCCGGACTACGGCGTTGGCCAAAAAGTAAAAGTCGTCGATGGCCAAGTTGTACGCAACTAAGCATTGATGTTGAAATAAGAAAAAGCCCCGCGTGCGGGGCTTTTTTTCGTCCGCCGATTTGCTATAGTCAATATTATTTTTGGGAGAAACCAAATGGAAACGATCTCTATCCCGATTGAAGGCATGACCTGCGGCGGCTGCGTGAAAAGCGTAACCGGCGTGTTGCAGAAAATCGCCGGAGTCAACAGTGTCACGGTGTCGCTGGAAAAAAAATTAGCTGAAATTCATTTCGACGAGGCCAAAACTTCGCCGCGCGATTTTAAACAGGCGATTGAAGATGCGGGCTATGAAGTCATTAAAAAATAATTTTTGTTCGTGAAAAAATTTGCACTCACCATTGCATTTTTGCTTGCGCTGACCTCGCTTTCTTGCGCACGTGCACGCGAGACGCGCACGGCTGCCAGCGGCACGCAACAAATTAGCTTAACCCAACCGGCCAATCGCCATTATGCGTTGCATGTGCCGCGCGGCTATCAGCCGGGGAAAGCATTGCCGCTGGTCGTCATGCTGCACGGCGCGGGCGGGTCGGGCAAAAACACGCTGAACGATTACGGCTGGGCCGCGAAATCTGACGAACAGAATTTCATCGTTGTCGCACCGGATGCGCTTCCGATGAAAATGGATAAACGCGCCAACCTGATCGACAACCCTCCATTTTGGGACGACGGGTCGGGCCGTGGGACCCAGACGCGAAGCGCAATTGATGACATTGGCTTTATTTCGGCGGTGATTGATGACGTGAGCCGTCGCTATGCAATCGATGCAATAAGAATTTATCTGGCCGGACACTCTAACGGCGCATCGATGACTTTCCACGCTGGAGCGGCGCTGTGCCAACGCTTCGCCGCTATCGCGCCGGTGATGGGTCAATACTGGAACAACGCGCAAAGTTCGAGCTGCGCTTTACCCATGCTATATATCGCCGGTGGCGCCGACCCGCTGAATCCGCTCAACGGCGGCGTAAGCAAAGACCCTTGGAGAACGAAAGAAATAAAACCACCCATGCGCGAGTCTGCAGACAAGTGGGCGAAGCAAGCTGGCTGCAGCGGCGCGAATGAAACATCCGCTAATGGTCTCACCACGATTCGCTATAACTGCTTACAAAAAACTGAAGTGCTGTTTCAAATCATCGACGGACAGGGCCACGGCTGGCCCGGCGTGCCTGCGCGCTTGCCGCAATTTGTTCTAGGGCCTTCAGTGAATAGCTTAAATGCGACCAACACCATCTGGAATTTTTTCGCTCGTCACGCCCTGCCATAGACAATAAAATATCCATAAAATTTTGTGACTACCCACGCTCTGCTATTGATACTCGGTGCTGCTTTTTTGCACGCGAGCTGGAATTTTTTGCTCAAGCGCTCCGGCGGCGGTGGGTCGTTTGTGTGGCTTTGTTCGTTGCTCACTACACTCATTTACGCACCATTCGCTCTGGGCATTTTGTGGCACCAAGAAATCAACCTCAGTAGCTTGCAGATCGCCTTCATGGCCGGCACAGCGGTGCTCCATACGATTTATTTTTTGTTGCTGGCGCGCGGTTATCGTTACGGCGATTTGTCTTTGGTGTATCCGCTGGCGCGCGGCTCAGGCCCGCTGCTCACTATATTGATCGCGGTGTTATTGCTGCACGAACAACCCACGACATTGGCATTGATCGGCGCCGCGTTGTTGGCAATCGGTGTATTACTACTCACGTTTGATCCGCGCAAACGTGTCCGTTTTTCGACGACCTTATCCAGCGGCGGCATTGCGATTGGCTACGCCCTCCTCACTGGCGCGACCATTGCGTCGTACACCGTGTGGGACAAATACGCTGTCGCCACATTGCTGATTCCGCCTATCGTGCTCGACTGGTCGAGCAATCTTGGCCGGACGGCCATGATGTCTCCGTTCATCATGCGTGATTTATCCGGCGCGAAAAAAGTCTGGCGCGACTATCGCAAAGAAGTCATTGCTGTCGCAATCTTCGGCCCAATGTCCTATGTTCTCGCGTTAACCGCCATGGTATTCACGCCGGTGAGCTACGTCGCGCCGGCGCGCGAAATCAGCATTTTGTTCGCGGCGCTGATGGGTACGCAATTGCTCAAAGAAAAACAGGGGAAACGAAGATTGATCGCCGCAGCGATCATGGTGAGCGGATTAGTGATGCTGGCGACGAATTAGAATTCCTGCCGAACTCTCAAGTAAGTGGCGAAACGCGGCAGGCCTTTTTTGGTCAAGCCGTTATATTTATATGTAATTATCGTTCCGATCGCCGGTGGATTTTTTCTGACATCATCGCTAAAGCCGGTGCCTATGCGAAAACGTTTTCCCTGCGGCGTTTCCATTTCCAACGCACCTCGCATGCCTTGATATTTTCCTTTGCCCGCAACATGCTCGACGACTTTGGCTTCGGTATCGAATGTCGGTTTTAATTTCAACAGCACGTCACTGCGACCCGTCACATACGGCGCATCGGCGAGATGCAACATCAAGCCTTCGCCACCCTGCTTTACTAACATGTCCATTTTTCGTTGCAAGCTCGTGCGATCGGCAATGCGAAACTGCTCTACTGCTTTCAATTGCGGCCAGTTAATTTGTTGAATTAAATCAACGATCTTTTTATAGCGTTGCGTGAACGATCCCGACTCATCGGGTAATTCAAACACCATATACTTCACTTGTTTCCACTCTTCATTGATGGGCGCATTTTTTCTCACCACACCAGAGAGCTCTTCAAAGCGTTCGCGCCCCAACCACAATTCGCCATCGAGTTTTTGCGACGGAAGTTTGGCTTTGAACCAGTCCGGCGCATTGACGATGTTACCGCTGCGGAAATATAAGTTTTTTCCGTCCCACATCGCGCGCACGCCGTCATATTTTTCGCTAACTAAATATTGTGTCACTTCGACGTCTGGGCCGATCACGTTGGCGAGCAGGAAAGATGCGGAAGTGGGTTTGCTCTCTGCGTGCGCGACAGTGTGGGTAAGCAGCAGAAAAATAGTTACGGCAAAGAATTTGCGCAAGACTAAAAGCATTTTTATTTGCGCAGCGTCGCGAGGCCGACACCTGCACCAATGAGCAAACCACCACAGAGTTTATTGATCACGCGTGCGTAGCGCGGCTGGCGCGCCAGCTCGGACGCTTTGCCTGCAAGTGAGCCGTAAGCGAGCAAAATAAAAAATTCGAGAACGACCGAAGTCATCCCCATAATAAAAATCTGCCAGGCAATAGACTCTTTCGGGTTAATGAATTGCGGCAACAGTGCGACAAAAAACAGCAGCGTCTTCGGATTCGCCAGTTGCAACGCGAGCGCGTTGAGAAACAAGCGCCCGCCCCCAGCTAACTTTTGTTCTTGCTCAGGCACTTCCAGCACTGAATCTTTTTCCAGCCAAGTCGTAACACCTAGATAAATTAAGTAAGCCGCGCCGATCCATTTTATATAGAAAAAAATCTCGTATGACGCCATCAGCAAGGCACCGAGACTGGTCGCCGACAAAATAAAATAAATCGTATTACCGGCAAGGATGCCGAGGTTGGAAAAAATCGACATACCTGCACCGCGCTTAAGACCGGTAGCGATGATCATCATCACCGCTGGGCCGGGGGAAATACATAATAGGGTTTCTGTGATAGCAAATAGGAGCCAGGCTTCGAAGGACATAGATAAATTTTTAGAGATAATTAATTTCAGAAATATTTGTCATTCTGAATGAAGTGAAGAATCTGCTTTTTCTTTTCACTCAAAAGCGGATTCTTCGAACTGCCTCTCAGAATGATGGTTTGGTGTATAATAAATAATTAAATTTAATCAATTAGTTACAACATTTGCCATCAAATCATGTTCATCGCTGCGAGTAATTTTTACTTGCGCGAATTCGCCAACTTTTAGCGTCGATCCATTTTTTATTTTCACCACACCATCGATTTCTGGCGCGTCTGCGGCGGAACGCGCAATCGCCGTTTTGCCATCAATCTCATCGACCAACACCTGCATAGTCATGCCGATTTTATTTTTTAATTTATCTCGGCTGATGTCGGCTTGCACTTGCATAAAGCGCGCCTGACGCTCTTCGCGTATTTCTTTCGGCACCGCGCCGTCGAGTTCGTTGGCCTTCGCGCCTTCGACTGGCGAGTAGGCAAAACAACCAACACGATCGAGCTGCGCTTCACGTAGAAAATCCAATAGCATTTCAAAATCGTCTTCGGTCTCACCGGGGAAACCGGCGATGAAGGTGCTGCGGATGGTGATGTCGGGGCACGCGTCGCGCCAGGCTTTGATACGCGTCAAATTATTTTCGCTGCTCGCCGGTCGCTTCATCGCTTTGAGGATGCGCGGGCTGGCATGCTGGAACGGCACGTCGAGGTAGGGCAGGATTTTTCCTTCCGCCATCAGCGGCACCACGTCATCCACATGCGGATACGGGTACACGTAATGCATGCGCACCCACACGCCAAGCTCGCCCAGCGCTGAGGCGAGATCGAGCATGCGCGTTTTCAGTGGGCGGCCTTGCCAGAAGCCGGTGAGGTATTTGAAATCGACGCCGTAAGCGCTGGAGTCTTGCGAAATCACCAGCAATTCTTTCACGCCCGCCTTCACCAGATTTTCCGCTTCCTGCATCACATCGCCAACAGGGCGACTCACTAAATCGCCGCGCATCGACGGAATAATGCAAAAGGTGCAACGATGATTGCAGCCTTCGGAAATTTTCAAATACGCGTAATGTTTTGGCGTCAGCTTGATTCCTTGCGGCGGTATCAAGCTGGTGTAAGGGTCGTGCGGCTGCGGCAAATGCATGTGCACCGCGTGCATCACTTCGTCTTTGGCGTGCGGGCCGGTAACGGCGAGCAATTGCGGGTAGGTGGTTTTAACGATATCGCCCTTGGCACCGAGGCAGCCAGTAACGATGACCTTACCGTTTTCCGCGAGAGCTTCGCCAATCGCGTCGAGCGATTCTTCCACGGCGGAATCGATAAAGCCGCAAGTATTTACGATAACCAAGTCGGCGCCTTCATAGGTCGGCGAGATGCGGTAACCTTCGGCGCGCAGTTGGGTGAGAATCTGTTCGGAATCGACCAAGGCTTTAGGGCAGCCGAGCGAAACAAAACCGACTAAGGGGATTTTTGCCAACGGTTTTTTGGCTAACGGCTTGGGTGCAGCAACTTTAGAGAAGGATGTCATGACAGTAGATGGCCCGCTTATCCAGTCAAATAACTGGCAGCCGGCTTGGAAGTTTAATTGCGTAGTGTAGTGCTTCGTAAATGCGGGCGCTACTGCAAATATCGAACCCGGGCAAGATTCAAGACGAAAACCCGCGCTGCGACAGGCCAGAAACAACAATCCCCAGTCAGCTATTCAGTCTGGCGGGGGGTTGCGTGGTGCGGACATACTGTTAATGCGTAGTGCCGGAAGCTTTACTTGCCGCTGGGCGTTTTATAGGGCTATTTTTTTGCTTTAGGCTTCGACGTTTTGCTGTCTGTTGCCTCTGCGCCGCCCTCAGGCATACCAAAACCACCAAACAAATTACGCGTTTGTTTTTGGATCTGGTCTTGCATTTGCAAGAACATATTGGCGCTTTGCTCCATGTAATTGCCCATCACGCCCTGCACCGCTGTGTCTTGGGTTTGCATGAACTGCTTCCATAAGTCCGGACTCATTTGCGGCGTATTCGTGCCATACACCGAGCGTGCTTGCTCTTGCAGCTTGCTTTGCACCTCGATAAATGAACTGGTGCTTTTTTCCAAGTAGGCGCCCATCATGCCTTGCATGGCGTTGCCGTAGAACCGAATAATCTGCGCCAGCATTTCACTGGTGAACATCGGCACGCCGCCGCTTTCTTCTTCCAGAATGATCTGCAAAAGAATACTTCGCGTGATGTCCTCGCTCGACTTAGCATCGACCACATGGAAATTTTCGCTTTCCAAAACCAGGTTTTTCACATCGGCCAGCGTAATGTAGCTACTGGTTGCCGTGTCGTAGAGCCGACGGTTGGGATACTTCTTTATTACACGTTTAGAACTGGCCATTACTTCCCCTCAGAAAATCATGCTCAACGCAAGAAAAACAGTGTAAACCACTTTCCAGCAATTTAATATACATATAACTATTTGAATATATTAAGTTAATTTATTTTATCAAAATATATATTGCGTCGCACAAAATAGTTCTTGACAGCGATTTCTCACACGCCTAGAATTGCAATTGTTGCGCTGCACCAAGTTTATTTTCTGGGGCGGCGACATCGCCACCCCCACTAAACCAATATGGAGCCTTACTCATGAACAATTTCGCGGAACAATTCAACACCATCAATAAAGCCATCGTCGATGCATCGGTACGTTTTGCCAAAACTTCTTTCGAAAATTCCGAGCGCATCGTCGCTCTGAACGTTGAAGCCGCTAAACACTCGTTCGACGAAAATACCAAAAGCATCAAAGCACTCAACGACATTAAAGACCCACAAGATCTGCTTGCCCTGCGCACCAAGCTGAACGAATCAGCGGTAGAAAAAGCCAGCGGCTACACGCGTCATCTGCTCGACTTGGCCAACGAAGCCCAAGCCGAATTCGCCAAAATAGCCGAAGAGAACTGGGCGCAGATCAACAAAAACATCAATTCAACCGTTGATGAAATGTCCAAGTCCGCTCCAGCCGGAACCGAAGTCGTGTTCACCGCCCTGAAATCCGGCTTGGTAGCCGGTTCTTCAGCCGTGGACAACATGAACAAAGCTTCCAAGCAATTTGCTGGTGTGGCGCAAGCGAACCTTAAAGCGGCTACACAACAAGCTGCAAACGTAGCAAGCAAAGGCCGTAAAGCCAAGTAATGCTCTATCCCTTCCGCTCACGCGGAGGGGCTTTTAAAATGTCTCCTCCTCCTTTGTTGCAAGATGAAGGATTCGCTCTCCCGGTAATCTGGGAGGGCATTTTAAAAGTAGTGCTAACATCTCCTCCTCCTTTATCGCAAGATAAAGGCTCGATACCCCCTCAGGTTACTGTGGGGGTATTTTTTTTCAATGAACCCCATCACACCTGCGCGCTTTTTGCTGCTTAAGACATATGTTGTCCGCCATTAATCGAAATATTAGCGCCGGTAATAAACGCCGCTTCGTCTGAAGCCAGATAAATAATCAAACCAGCGATCTCTTCCGGCTTACCCAAACGCCCGACCGGAATTTGAGGAATGATTTTGCTGTTCAAAATGTCTTCTGGAATCGCCGTCACCATTTTGGTCCCGATGTAACCGGGCGAAATGGTATTTACCGTGACGCCTTTTTTCGCTACTTCCAGCGCCAATGCTTTAGTAAAGCCATGCATGCCGGCCTTAGCCGCCGCGTAGTTGGTTTGACCGAAGGCGCCTTTTTGTCCATTCACGGATGACACATTAATAATCCGTCCCCAGCCACGGCCGACCATATCGTCGAGGACCGGTTTGCACATATTGAACACGCTATTCAAGTTGGCATTGATGACCGCGTCCCAATCGTCTTTGCCCATTTTTTTGAATGTCATGTCGCGCGTGATACCTGCATTGTTGACCAGAATATCGATCGGACCGACTTCTTTTTCTACCCGCGCAATCATAGCCGCACAAGCGTCGTAGTCCGTAACGTCGAGCGGGTAGCAATGAAACGTATAGCCATGTTGCTTCATTTCTTCGTTCCACTGGCCCGCCTTGGTATTGTTGGGCGAATAGGTCACTACGACTTTGTGTCCTTCGCTATGCAGCTTGGTACAAATACTTTCACCTAAACCACCCATGCCGCCGGTTACTACTGCAATGCGTTGTGCCATGCTGCTCTCCTCTTGATTGATTTTTTTAATTATTAGTAGTTGAACTACGAAACTGCTTTTTTTTTATTTACCACCTTAACAGCGTTGCTTTACATAGCTACCCGGCGCGGCTTCGATTTTTTTGAACTGGTTATCGCCCAATTTTACTCGGGCCAGAACCTGCTTACCGGAATACGTCTTCAGCCATTTGCCCCAGTGATTCCACCAGCTTCCCTCGTGCGACACCGCCGTGTCGAACCAGCGATCGGCGTCAGCAACAAATTTTTTCCCTGTCCAATAATTACGCTTATTTTTTTTCGCAGAATTAATCGAACCGGCAATATGGCCGGAAGCGCCAAGCACAAACTCGACCTGGCCGCCGACATATTGGGCACTTTCGTAGGCCGCACGCCACGGGACGATGTGATCCTCTTTCGCGGCAAACGCCATGGTTGGGATGCTGATGGAACCCAGATCAATGGCTTCTCCGCAAACCGTCAAACAGTTGGGCTTGACCAGATTATTTTCGTAATAGGTGTTTTTTACATAGTAGGCAAACATCGGTCCGGGCAGATTAGTGCTATCGCTATTCCAATAAAGCAAATCAAATGCATCGGGCATTTTGCCCTTGAGGTAATTGTTGACCACGTAATTCCACACCAAATCGTTGGCGCGCAGGCTGGAAAAAGCCGAGGCCAGATCCGTACCCGGCACGACCCCGCCATGGGCGAATTGCTTTTGTTTTTTCTCAACGAATTCGCGATCGACATAAACGCTGATGTCACCTACCTGGCTGAATTCCAGCAGCGATGTCATGAGTGTCATGCTCGCCACTTTGTCTTCGTCGCGCGTGCGCATGACCGCGAGCGCAGACGACAATATCGTGCCGCCGACACAAAAACCCAAGGTGTTAATTTTCTTTTGTTTGGTAATCTTCCCCGTGACCTGAATCGCTTCAATCACTGCGGCAACGTAATCATCCCACTGCAAATGTCCCAATGACTCAGGAATATTGCGCCAGGAAATCATGAACACCGAATGGCCCTGCTCGACGGCAAAACGTACCAGCGAGTTGTCCGGTTGCAAATCCATAATGTAAAACTTGTTGATACACGGCGGCACCATCAGCAACGGCCGTTCAAACACCGACTTGGTGAGGGGTTTGTATTGAATCAATTGAATCAGCTCGGTTTGAAAAATCACCTCGCCTTCGCTCACGCCAATATTGCGCCCGACTTCGAAGGCTTCTTCGTCGGTCATGGAAATACGGCCCCTTTCCATGTCGGCCAATAATTGTCTCATCCCCGCCGTCACGCTCTCGCCTTCGGTCTCGAGCGCGAGCTTCAGCACTTCAGGATTGGTGGCGGCGTAATTGGAAGGCGCGACCGCATCGAGGTATTGCTTGGTGAAAAAACTGAGTTTTTTGCGCGTAATCGGATCGACATCGGCTTTTTCAACCGTCGCCAGCAGCAGCGCCGAGGTATTGAGATAGGATTGTTTGAGGTAATTAAATAAGGGGTAGTCGTCCCACTCTGGCGCGGAAAAACGTTTATCTTTAATCGGCGGCACAGCGGCAGATTGCGCGGCCGGGACGCCGAGCATGGCCATCAATAGCTCGGCTTGTTGCTGAGAATAACGATTTTGCAGCTCGACCCATTGCTCCGGGTTTTGCGTCATCTGTTTTGCCAGAACTTCCAATACTTGCTTGAATCCATCGCCTCCTTGAGAGTGAATTTTTTCCAGGAAATCCTGCATGGCTTGTTGATTAGCTAGATTGACTGCCTCGAGCAAACTGTCGATGCTTTTGTCTTGGCTACTGTGATCGACGCGTGCTTTCATGCTTTGTATTCCGCCGGTGTTAAACCCGTTATCTGGCTTCAGATTACCACTCAGCGATAAGGCACACAAGCCGATAGAAAAATATTCTCGTCTGCCGAATCTCCGCCGCGTTCAGGCCAGATAATTCAGGAGCACTTCGGTCAGCCAGATCGACGCAATGCCCAATCCGATCAACAAGACTTGTTCTAATGTGGCCGCCAGCTGAGTACGACGGTGCAAGCCTGGAATCAAGTCGGCGACCGCGACATAAATCATGCTGGCTGCGGCGATGGCGAGCAAGAAGGGAATCGCTTGCTGCAAATTCTGTAGCGCAAAATAAGCCGCCACGCCGCCGAGCACCATGGCCGCGCTGGAAAGCAGATTGACACATAAGGCTTTGCGTTTGCTATAGCCGGAATGCAACAGAATCAAAAAGTCGCTGACTTCCTGCGGAATTTCGTGCGCAATAATGGCCAGCGCCGTCACCACACCTAGCCGCGTGTCGGTGATAAATGCGGCCGCGATAATCACGCCATCGACGAGGTTATGAAAAGTGGTGCCGATCATGATCATCATGCCGCTGCGGCCATGATCGTTTGCGTGGCTGTGCGCGTCATGCGCTTCGCAATCTTCGGTATGGCAATGACGCCATAGCACTAATTTTTCCAACACGAAGAACAGCAAAATGCCGAATAAAATGGTGGCGGTGAGTTGCTGAATATTTTTGCTCAATTCAAACGCATGCGGCAGAATTTCCAAAAACACCGCGCCGAGCAAGGCGCCGATGGCGTAGCTGATCAGCATATTCACCCATGATGTGCGCGCGGCAAAAGCGAACGCCGCCGCGACGCAAATCGACAAGGCACCGCCTAATAATGTGGTGAGAACAATCCAGGAAAGCGTATGCATAGGTATTATCTAAGTATTTGATTATATTAAACTATTATTCACTGCTGATTTTTTCGAGCCAGATTAACGCGGCCATCCGCCCGGTCGTTTTATCGCGGCGGTAGGAAAAAAATCGGTGCTCTTCTACGGTGCAAAACTGTCCACCGTAAATGCGCGTCACTCCGGCTTTACCTAAACGCTGGCGTGCCAGCAAATAAATATCGGCTAAAAATTTCCCGTCTGCCTGTTCGCTAAACGCCACAGCCGCTTGCGCATCGTTGCGCAAAAAAGCCTCGCGTACTTCGCCGCCCACTTCAAACCGCTGCGGCCCAATGGCCGGGCCGAGGTAGGCCATCAAGCGGGCAGGCGGACACTGCATTTGGGCGACGGTGTTTTCTATCACGCCGGCGTTGAGGCCGCGCCAGCCGGCATGCGCGGCGCCGACGCTAGTGCCAAGCTCGTCGCACAATAAAACCGGCAAACAATCCGCCGTCATGATGGCGCAAATCAAGTGTTCACTTTGCGTTACGCTGGCATCGGCCTCGACCGGCGCTTGATAATTTTCCAAAGCCAAAACGCTTGAGCCATGCACTTGCTGAAGCCAGCACGGCTCAGCCGGTAAAATCTTTTTCAATGCCGCCCGGTTTTGCTTCACCGCCTGCGCATCGTCGCCGACATGATCTCCCAGATTTAAACTGGCATAGGCGCCGACGCTCACGCCACCCACTCGCGTCGTGATCAGCGAACGAACATTTTTCGGTGCGGGCCAATCCGGCACAATCCAGTCATGCGGAATATTCATTCATCCAGTCGCAAAGCGGTGAGCAATTCGATCATGTCGGCCGGCATCAGCGCCTCCCATTTCACCATCTCGCCAGTTTTCGGATGGACCAGCGCCAGTCGCGTGGCATGCAGCGCCTGACGCGCGAATTTTTGCAGCGCCGCCTTTATTTGATCGTCTTCCGTTTTGACTTTAAACGCACGTTGCTTGGCGCCGTAAGTCGGGTCGCCGACAATGCCATGTCCCATGTATTGCATATGCACGCGGATCTGGTGCGTGCGGCCGGTTTCCAGATTGCACTGTAATAATGTGTGATGCGGCAGACGCTCGAGAATTTTGTAGTGCGTGATAGCTTCTTTGCCGTTGCCGACCACCGCCATTTTGATGCGCTGTGCCGGATGGCGTCCGATCGGCGCTTCTACGATCCCGTCGCCCATCACGCAGCCTTCGACCAGCGCGAGGTATTCGCGCTTGACGCTGCGCGCCTGCAATTGCCGCACCAAATCCGTTTGCGCCTGCAAGGTTTTGGCCACCACCAATAAACCCGTGGTGTCTTTATCCAGACGATGCACGATCCCCGCGCGCGGCACATTCGCCACCTGCGGCGCATGATGCAACAAAGCATTGAGTAATGTGCCAGTCCAGTTGCCGCTACCCGGATGCGTGACCAAACCGGCGGGCTTGTTGATCACCATGATGGTGTCGTCTTCGTGCAAAATATCCAGGGCGATATCTTCGGGCAGATAGGCCGATACTTCCGGCGCCGCCTCCGGCTCAACCAAAATGACTTGACCGCCGCTGACCTTTTGTTTGACCGAAGCTTGTGCGCCATTCACGCTCACGCCGCCGTCGCGCACCCACTGTTGCAGACGGCTGCGCGAATACTCCGGTAACAACTTGGCCAGCGCTTGGTCAAGCCGCAGACCGGTCATATCGTCCGGCACGGTAATTTCGATTTCTTCTGGGGCCGGCTCGGCAGCAACGTCGCTTGCGGGCGCGCCGATTGGGTTATAATTGCTTAACTTATTTATGGGATTCATCATGATGCGTAGTGTAACGATATTCGCTTTAGTTTGCCTCGCTTTACTCGCGGGTTGCTCCAGCCTTAGCGACAAAGACGACAAAAGTAAAAGCTGGACCGCCGAAACGTATTATAAAGAAGCCAAAGAAGAGCTCGACGCCGGCAATTACGAGCGTTCGATCAAGTTATTCGAGTCCCTGGCCGCGCGCTATCCGTTTGGCAAAGTGGCGCAGCAGTCGCAACTCGAAATTGCTTACGCTTATTACAAACAATCCGATGCCACAGAGAGCGTGGCCGCCGCCGACCGTTTTATCAAACAGTATCCAACGCACGAAAATCTGGATTACGCGTTTTATCTCAAAGGCCTCGCCAATTTTAAGGACGACAAGGGCTTTCTCGGCATGCTGAACAGCACCGATTTATCCGAACGCGACCCTAAAGCCGCGCGCGAAGCATTTGATGCGTTCAAAGAAATGGTCTCGCGTTTCCCTCAAAGCCGCTATGCACAAGACGCGAATCTGCGCATGAACTACTTGGTCAATTCACTGGCACAAAATGAAATCCACGTCGCGCGTTATTACCTCAAGCGCGGCGCTCCGCTGGCAGCCGCTAATCGCGCACAACAAGCTCTGGTACGTTACCCGCAAGCTCCCGCACTGGAAGAAGCCTTAGGCATCATGATTTCGGCTTATGACAATCTGGGCATGACCGATTTGCGCGATGACGCGAAAAAGGTGCTGCAAAAAAACTTCCCGAAAAGCATTTATATGACTGGCTACACCGATGCGAACAAATCATGGTGGCGATTCTGGTAAATGGGCAGCAAACTGAATTAAACACAGGCGGATAAGTTTAGATGTAAGGATACGCCGTTTGCTTCGACAAATTGCTGAGGCTTAAACTATTACGCAGCAAAATGAAAATGCTCGACTAAGCTAAAAGTAGGTCGGGCATTTTTTATTTGCCCGCTAACATTGAAAAAGGTGTCTGAATTGGCCCAAGCAGAATTTGATATTTGTGTCATCGGTGGCGGTGCAGGCGGCTTGGTCGTGGCAGCAGGCGGATCGGGTATTGGCGCAAAAGTCGCGCTGGTCGAGAAACACAAGCTCGGCGGCGATTGCCTCTACTACGGTTGCGTACCGAGCAAAACATTATTACATAGCGCGAAAGTTGCCCACACCATGCGCGACGCGCAACGTTTCGGCATTACACCCGTCACTCCCCAAATCAACCTCGCTGACGTCATGGGCCGCGTCGGTTCGGTGATCAAATCAATTGAACCCAACGATAGTCCGGAGCGCTTTCGCGGCTTAGGCGTCGATGTGATTCTCGGCGAAGGCAAGTTTACCGATCCGCACACCTTCGAAGTCAACGGGAGAAAAATCACCGCGAAAAATTTTGTCATCGCCACGGGCTCTCGGCCCGGCGTGCCGCCGATTCCCGGCCTTGCTGATGTTCCCTACATTACCAACGAAACGGTATTCAACCTGCAAGAACAAGTACCCAACCTCATCGTTATAGGTGCAGGTCCGATCGGTATCGAGATGGCGCAAGCATTTTGTCGCCTCGGCAGCAAAGTATCAGTAGTCGATCTGGTTGAACAAATTTTGCCCAAGGAAGATAGCGACGCCAGCGATGTCGTGCGCA
>JAYVJD010000247.1:0-3183 GCA_043769625.1 Pseudomonadota bacterium
ATTGCCGCGTTTTTGGAAGCGCAACCGAATCTGGTGATTGAACCCGGCTTGTTGTTTCGCGTCAGCGTGATCGTGTCGCTGGTTACTGGCACCATGTTCCTGATGTGGTTAGGCGAGCAAATAACCGAGCGTGGTTTGGGCAACGGCATTTCGATGATCATTTTTTCTGGCATCGTGGCTGGCTTGCCAAAAGCGATTAGCGGGACGTTTGATTTGATCGGCACCGGTGAAATCAGCAAAATTATGGGCATTATTATCTTTGCCTTGGTGATTCTGGTGACGGCCGCCGTCGTATTTATTGAGCGTGGACAGCGCAAGATTCTAGTCAATTACGCTAAACGCCAAGTCGGCAACAAAGTGTATGGCGGACAAGCATCGCATTTGCCGTTGAAACTGAATATGTCTGGCGTGATTCCGCCGATATTCGCTTCAAGCATTATTTTGTTCCCGGCAACCTTGGCTAGTTGGTTTGGCAGCTCGGAAAATATGACGTGGCTAAAAGATATTAGCTCGGCCATATCGCCAGGGCAGCCGGTTTATGTATTTTTGTACGCAGCAGCGATTATGTTTTTCTGTTTCTTCTATACGGCGTTGGTATTCAACCCGACTGAAACAGCCGATAATTTGAAGAAAAGCGGCGCCTTTGTGCCCGGTATTCGTCCAGGTGAGCAAACCGCGCGTCACATTGACAAGATCATCACGCGGCTGACACTGGTTGGTGCGATTTATATTACGCTAGTGTGTTTATTGCCTGAATTCTTGATTGTGAAATTTAAAGCGCCGTTTTATTTCGGCGGAACCAGTTTGCTGATTATTGTGGTTGTCACCATGGATTTCATGGCACAAGTGCAGGCCTATATCATGTCGCATCAATATGAAAGCCTGCTGAAAAAAGCCAACTTTAAAGGCGGATTTCCAGGGCGCTAATGGCAAAAGAAGAAACGATTCAGATGCAGGGGGAAATTGTGGAAACCCTCCCCAATGCAACTTTCCGCGTTAAGCTGGAAAACGGGCACATTGTATTGGGACACATTTCGGGCAAGATGCGCATGCATTACATACGCATCCTGCCAGGCGATAAAGTAACGGTGGAAGTTTCACCCTATGATTTAACCAGAGCGCGGATTACTTTCCGCGCCAAATAGTAGTAAGGAGCAAACCATGCGTGTACAAGCATCTGTGAAAAAAATCTGTCGTAACTGCAAGCTAGTGAAGCGCAAGCGTGTACTGCGTTGCATCTGTATCGATCCGCGCCATAAACAGCGTCAGGGTTAATAACGTAACTTATTGTTTAATATAAACTTTTTTCGGAGTAATCCATGGCCCGCATCGCAGGGGTAAATATACCTAATCACCAACATACTGAAATTGCGTTAACCGCAATTTTCGGTATCGGCCGCACCCGCGCGCGTAAGATTTGTGCTGCAACTGGTATCGCTACCAGCGCAAAAATCAAAGACCTTACCGACGGCGACATGGAAAAACTGCGTGAGCAAGTTGCCAAGTTTGCTGTAGAAGGCGATCTGCGCCGCGAGATATCGATGAACATCAAGCGCTTGATGGACTTGGGTTGCTATCGTGGCATTCGGCACCGTCGTGGCCTACCGCTACGTGGTCAGCGTACTCGCACCAATGCCCGCACCCGCAAGGGCCCGCGCAAAGCTGTACGCGCTACGTCCAAGTAACCGCGCCGAATTTTGAGGAATTAGATAATGGCAAAAGCCCCAGCATCAGCAGCGAATCGCGTACGCAAGAAGGTCAAGAAGAACGTCGCCGAAGGCATCGTTCACGTACACGCGTCGTTTAACAACACCATCATTACCATCACCGACCGTCAGGGTAACGCCCTGTCGTGGGCGACATCGGGTAGCCAGGGTTTCAAAGGCTCGCGTAAGAGCACCCCATTCGCCGCGCAGATCGCCGCTGAACAAGCCGGCAAAGCCGCGCAGGAATGTGGCGTGAAGAATCTTGAAGTAAAAATCAAAGGGCCGGGCCCAGGTCGCGAATCAGCTGTGCGCGCGCTTAACGCCCTTGGATTTAAAATTACCAGTATCGCTGACGTGACGCCGGTGCCGCATAACGGCTGCCGCCCACCGAAGAAGCGCCGGATCTAACAGGAGATACACCGTGGCAAGAAACCTCGATGCAAAATGCCGCCAATGTCGGCGCGAAGGTGAAAAACTTTTCCTTAAAGGTGAAAAGTGTTTTACCGACAAGTGTGCAATTGAACGTCGCGCCTACGCGCCAGGCCAACACGGCCAGAAGAGCGGCGCGCGTTTGTCCGACTACGGCAAACAACTGCGTGAAAAGCAAAAAGTTCGTCGCACCTACGGCGTACTTGAGCGTCAGTTCCGCAACATTTACAAAGAAGCTGAGCGTGGCACCAGCGTAACCGGTGAGAACCTGTTGCAATTGTTGGAAAGCCGCTTGGACACCGTTGTATTCCGTATGGGCTTCGGTGCGTCGCGTGCTGAGTCGCGTCAGATTGTTCGTCACAACGGCATTACCGTAAATGGCAAGCGTGTGAACATCCCTTCATACCTGGTTCGCGTTGGCGATCAAGTCGAAGTGGCTGACAAAACCAAATTGCATTTGCGCGTAAAAGCAGCCGTTGCGGCGGCTGAACAGCGCGGCTTCCCGGAGTGGATTGCTGTGGATACCAAGCATTTGAAGGGTACGTTTAAAGCCGTGCCGCAGCGTAGCGAATTGCCAGCGACCATCAATGAATCTTTGATCGTCGAACTGTATTCCAAGTAATTAGCTGCATAAGTTATTTAATAAATATTTTAGTTATTAAGCCAGAGGACATAGCATGCAAAGCAATGCCACCAGTTTTCTGAAACCCCGCATCATTGATGTGCAAAACGTTTCACCGGTTCACGCAAAAGTAGTGATGGAGCCGTTTGAGCGCGGCTATGGCCACACGTTGGGCAATGCCCTGCGTCGTGTGTTGCTTTCATCCATGCCTGGATATGCCGCGACTGAGGTGACTATCGCTGGGGTTTTGCACGAGTACTCATCCATTGACGGCGTCCAGGAAGATGTTGTCAACATTTTGCTAAACCTCAAAGGTGTAGTTTTCAAACTGCACAATCGGGATGAGGTTACCTTGAGTTTGCGCAAGGATGGGGAAGGCCCTGTTACAGCTGCTGATATTCAGACGCCACATGATGTCGAGATTAT
>JAYVJD010000248.1:0-3180 GCA_043769625.1 Pseudomonadota bacterium
TGGTCGGTTACGATATCCCTCGTGCTGAAATCATGCTTCGCTCCGGCTTGGAAAAGCGACAAGTGATGTCGATGTCCACGTTTGAGCACACTTGGGCGCGCAGCGGGCACTGGGCTATGCTGGCGTTGGCGCAGGGGAAATTGTCTGCCACCGCAGATAAACGCCAGGCATTGCAAGCCGTCGTAGCGATGGAGAAAACCGACAATAAAGATGTTGCGCAGCAGGCATATTTCAACTTGCTGGAAAAATCCCCGACTGATCTGGTGGCCTTGATGGGCGCAGGCAACACGGCGTATGCAAAAAAAGATTTTGCGTCGGCAGAAAGTTATTTCCGCCACGCGATACAGCATCACCCCGATTCCGCTGATGCATGGAATAATCTGGCACAAACTTTAGCAGATCAAAAACGCCTATACGAAGCCCATTACGCGATTAGGAAAGCCATTCCCTTGGGCGGGCCGCAGCTTGAACTGTATCGCCAGACCTTGGCTGAAATAGAAAAGGCGCTGGCACTGCAACGCTGAGTTTTTCGCGCTTGAAAAAGGAATGACCGCCCCCACCTGATGGGTAAGCCATTATTTCAGGACGACATGTCATGCGCAACGACAAACTCACCACTAAATTTCAAGAAGCCCTCGCCGATGGACAGAGTCTAGCTGTCGGCGCGGATAATCAATTCATCGAGCCACAACATCTGACGCTTGCGCTACTCAGCCAGCTCGACGGCGGCACGTCGTCGTTGCTCGCGCGCGCGGGCGTTAACGTCGCCGCGTTCAAAACGGCGTTAACGCAATCAATCACACGCTTACCCAAAGTCGAAGGCCATGGCGGGGAAGTCTCCGTATCGCGCGACTTGCAATCGCTACTCAACGTCACCGACAAAGAGGCGCAAAAACGCGGTGATCAGTTCATCGCGTCAGAAATGTTTTTGCTGGCGCTGGCGCAGGACAAAGGCGAAGTGGGTAAATTATTGAAACAGCATGGCGGCTCGCGCGAACATCTCGAACAAGCCATCAGCGCTGTGCGCGGCGGTGAGAATGTGCAAGACCAACAAGCCGAAGGCAGCCGCGAATCGCTGAAAAAATACACCATCGACTTAACCGAACGCGCGCGCATGGGCAAGCTCGATCCGGTCATCGGCCGTGACGACGAAATCCGCCGTGTGATACAAATTTTAGGACGCCGCACCAAAAATAATCCGGTGTTAATCGGTGAGCCGGGCGTCGGCAAAACCGCCATCGTCGAAGGCCTCGCACAACGCATCGTCAATGATGAAGTGCCAGAGACGCTCAAAGGCAAACGTGTGTTGTCACTCGACATGGCGCTGTTGTTAGCCGGCGCGAAATATCGCGGCGAGTTTGAAGAGCGACTCAAATCAGTATTAAAAGAGCTGTCACAAGACGAAGGGCAAACCATTGTTTTTATTGATGAATTACATACCATGGTCGGTGCAGGTAAAGCCGAAGGCGCGATGGACGCAGGCAATATGCTCAAGCCTGCTCTCGCGCGTGGCGAGTTGCATTGCGTCGGCGCGACGACCTTGGATGAGTATCGCAAATACATCGAAAAAGACGCTGCACTGGAACGCCGCTTCCAAAAAGTATTGGTCGATGAGCCAAGCGTGGAAAGCACGATTGCAATTTTGCGCGGCCTGCAGGAAAAATACGAAGTCCATCACGGCGTCGATATCACCGACCCAGCCATCGTCGCGGCAGCGGAGTTGTCGCATCGCTATATCACCGATCGTTTTTTACCTGACAAAGCGATTGATCTGATCGACGAAGCGGCATCGCGCATCAAAATGGAAATCGATTCCAAGCCAGAGGTAATGGACAAGCTCGACCGGCGCACCATCCAACTGAAAATCGAACGCGAAGCGGTGAAAAAAGAAAAAGACGACGCGTCGAAAAAACGCTTTGACTTAATCGAAACCGAAATCAACAAACTCGAACGCGAATACGCCGACCTGGAAGAAATCTGGAAGGCGGAAAAAGCCCAGGTGCAAGGCTCGCAACACGTCAAAGAAGAATTGGAAAAAGTAAAACTCGAAATGGACGCTGCCACGCGCAAAGGCGATTGGCAAAAAGTATCCGAATTGCAATACGGCAAACTACCGCAACTCGAAGCGCAATTGAAACAAGCCGATAAACCGCAGGCAAAATCAGATAAGCCGCGCTTGTTGCGCACGCAAGTCGGCGCAGAAGAAATCGCTGAAGTGGTGTCGCGCGCCTCTGGCATACCTGTGTCCAAAATGATGCAAGGTGAGCGCGACAAGTTGTTGCATATGGAAAAGAAATTACACGAACGCGTGGTCGGGCAGGACGAAGCGGTTCGCTTAGTCAGCGATGCGATACGTCGTTCACGTTCCGGCTTGGCGGATCCGAATAAGCCCTATGGTTCGTTCTTATTTCTCGGGCCGACCGGTGTCGGCAAAACCGAATTGTGCAAAACCTTGGCGAACTTTTTATTTGATTCAGAAGATCATCTGATCCGTATCGACATGAGCGAATTCATGGAAAAACATTCGGTCGCGCGCTTGATCGGCGCGCCGCCGGGTTACGTGGGCTACGAGGAGGGCGGTTATCTCACCGAGGCTGTGCGGCGTAAACCTTACTCGGTGATTTTGCTCGACGAAGTCGAGAAAGCGCATCCCGATGTATTCAATGTGCTGTTGCAAGTGCTCGACGACGGCCGTATGACCGACGGCCAAGGACGCACAGTCGATTTCAAAAATACGGTGATTGTGATGACCTCGAACCTCGGCTCGCACATGATTCAACAAATGGCCGGTGACGATTATCAAGTGATCAAACTCGCCGTAATGGGCGAAGTGAAAAGCCATTTCCGGCCAGAGTTTATTAATCGCATTGACGAATTGGTCGTGTTCCACGCGCTCGACGAAAAAAATATCAAATCGATCGCGGCAATTCAAATGCAATCATTAAGCAAACGTCTGGCGCAAATGGAAATGAAATTGCAAGTGTCTGACAAAGCCTTGGCCGAAATCGCGCAGGCGGGTTTCGATCCGGTGTATGGCGCGCGACCGCTCAAGCGCGCGATCCAAGCGCAAATCGAAAATCCGCTGGCGAAAGAAATTCTCGACGGCCGCTTCGGCCCCAAAGACACCATCGTGGTCAAAAACGTGGTGGCGCGCAAGGTGGTCACGCCCATGGCCAGGTT
>JAYVJD010000249.1:0-3174 GCA_043769625.1 Pseudomonadota bacterium
GCTCGCAACAGCGCTCGCGCAGCACGTCAAAGACTGCACGCGCACGCGCGACGCCGTATTGGCGCTGCGCCAGCGACACGCGCGACTCGAAGGCCTGCAGCGTGCCGAGCTCAAGCCGCAGCTGGCACAGCTCGGTCAGCTGCTGGGCGCGGCGTCGGCATGGTGCACGCGACTCGACGAGCGCTGTGCCGAGCTGAAGGCGAATGAGGCTGGCTTGCGCGAGCGTGCGCGCGCCGCGATCGCCAACGAACGCGACAACGAGCACGCACTGAAACGCATCGTGGGCGCCGAGGGCGACAGCACTGCAAAGCACAGGTGACATTATCGATGGATGTTCTCTTCTCTTCTCTCTTTTTTTTAAAAAAATGAAAGAAATTGATTTAAAAAAATACTAATATTTATTTTTATTGTCTTCTTATTGTTTTAGATCGTTGACAGAGAAATTAATCGCTACCGACGATGCAGCGCGAACGCTTTGTAGACAAGTGCGCAACAAAGTCGTCATTGTTAATCAATCGTTTTGTTTGAACTCTAATTTGTTCTGTTGTATTATTATTTTATCGAAACAGGTTCAAGGCGCCAATGCGGCCGTGCCCGAGACAGACGCCGTTGCGACCAATCTCGCTGCGCAGCTGGCCGACGCGCTCACTCAATTCGACACAATTCTCGCTCTGGTTCGTTTTTGCGTTCAGTTTTTAAATTTTAAAAACAAAAAAATTATTAAAACATTTCTCTCTTTTTTTTAATAGGTGCCCGACGAATCTGCCTCTGTCGACGCGCAGCAGGCGACGCTCGACGATGCGCGCACGCGACTCACCGAGCGCCGTCGCTTGCTCGGCGAACTGTCGACGGCATTGGTCGCGTTCGACAAAGACGTTGCGCGTCATCACGACGCCGTTGCGCAGCGCCAGCGCGAGTTCGCATCGATCAGCAAATGTATTGCCGAGCTGACGACTGGCATCGCGGCGCTCAATGCGGCGATGCATACGCTGGCACAATGGGCGGCCGGCTACACCGAGCACAATGTCGTGCTCGCGCCGCCCAACGTGGCGCAGCTAGAGACGCGCCTCGGCGACCTGCAGCAGTACGTGCGCGGCCCGCTGCACGACGCCGTCGATGCGCTCGTCGTCGCCTGCGCGCGCCTCGAATCGCGCAAGAACGATCTGCACGAGGCCGAGCGCGTCGTCAAGCAGCGCGATCGCGACTGCCGCGATCAGCAGAAGGAGCAAGAGCGACAGCTGAAGCGCATCGCCAAGGCGCAGTCGGACGCCGACACGATTGATGCTGATACCGACGCGAAGGCTGCTGACACCGACCCGATTGACAAGCTGGTATGCACACCGCAAGTTTTTTTTTTGTTATGGTGTTCATCGTTAAAATCTTATTGTCTCTTATTTAATTTTTTAATGTATAGAGCGATTTCATGGTTGAAACAAGTCGTGTTGTTTTATGTGTTGTTGTGAATTATGCTTAATTTTTATCTTTCTCTCTTTCTTTATTTACTGAAACAATCACACAGCTGTTCTTTGTGGGGCTTCTGTTCATGTTGACGATGAATGTGATAAATTTTGTTGTTTTATTTTCTGATCGATTTGTTAAGCAATTTTTTTTTAAAAAAAACTTTCTTTTATTTGTTTTTTCACGTGAGCCAGCTTCTCGATGGTCTGCTCGCGTTCATGATTGACAAGGTAATGTTATTGTTGGTTGTTGGTTGTTTGTTTGTTTATTTGTTTTATTTATTGCATTTTTGATTTTTATCTTTTTCTCATCGACCGATTTGTTTCATCGTTGATACAGTCGCGTTATTGGTGCGAGCGATTGTGCTCATCTTATTCGACCGACGGTCATCGTCGTCGCCGTCACCACCGCCGCCAAGGCCGCTGTTGCCGCCGCCGCCGCCGCCGCCGTCGTCGTCGTCATCATCGTCGTTGTCGCTCGCGCGCCGCCAAGGTTTGTTTCAATAAATGAAACAGTGGTTGTTTAAATTTTTTGGTTCTTGTTGATTCTCATTGCTTTTTGTTGTGCGTGCGCGCATGTGTGTGTGTGTGTGGTGTATGTTTTTGTATTTTGAAACTTATTTTTACGTGCAGCGCTCATCGTCGAATCCATCATGCCTGGTTCTAATATCACTTTATTTCGTTTGTAATGGGGGGTTTTTTTTTGCTGCAAATTGCGCGTTCAACGATTAAATGAGTCACTGTTGTTCTCTTTGATCATTCAGTTTTCCATTCTTGCATGGTTTTCTTGCGCGGCGACGGTCAGTTTTGATTATAATTGTCAATAATCTATAAAAAAAACGAAAACATTTATTTCATTCTTTTTATACTTCCATATATAGCGATTGCGCGCGTGCGTTGGCTCGTTGTTTGCGACTGGCGCGCCTACTTTTGAAGCGGTAATTTTATTAAAACGAAAATTCCGCGTGTGAGAGTGTTATTATTTTATATATATATATAATCTTGTTTTTTTCTCTTTTTTTTCTTCGTCGCCTCGTTTCCAGGCGCTGCACGATATGAAACGCAAACGCCGCTCGTTCAACAGACACGAGCGCTTGTTGCGTCTGTGGCGTCGTCGTCGATCGTCGACGACGATGAAACGCACGCGTGGCGCGTCGTCGGCGGCGGCGGCGTCGATGAGCGCGCGTGTGCGACGTGTCGCGAGCGCCGTCACATCATTCGCGCTCAAGGCCGCGTGTGGTTTGCTTGCTGCGTTCGCAGTCTTTACGGTGGCGCTCGCACTGCTCGATGCCGAGCCTGCTCTTTGTGGCTCGACGTTGACGCAGCTTGGGGCATGCTCGATCTCGACAACTGCCTCTATTGCGCGAGCGCTTTGCGACGAGGCGCTGCGCGTCGCGACGACTCTACTATTTTGGCTTATACGTCGTTGGCTGTTGTGGTTGGCGCTCGTCTGTCGGCGATTGCTGCTGGCCGTTTTTTTGGTGCTCGTCCATCGACGAGTGCTGGCTGTTGCCGTCGCCATCGACGCGACGTGGTCCGACATCGCGTTTATCGACTCGCGCAACGCGACGTGGGCGCCGCTGTGCTCGTCGGTTGCGACTGTGCCGGTGCGTTTGCTCGCTTTCAATACTCTGCTCTGCTCTGTTTTGTTCGCGGTGTGAAAGTGTATTTTTGTGTGTTTTTCTTCTTTCAGCGCGCCGTGGTTGACGCTGTTGGC
>JAYVJD010000250.1:0-3170 GCA_043769625.1 Pseudomonadota bacterium
TTGATATAAAGCCAATCAAAGCCGATATGAAAAAACGGCCCGACCGTTTGTGATGGTGTAAAACTCATAGATGTAACGGCGTCGCATGCCGTCCGCGCAAAATAATGTCAAAGCGATAACCGAGTGATAGATTCGGTAGCGTCGTGTCCCAATCGAAATGCGCGATTAAATGCTGTCGCGCTTTTTCATCTGACGTGCTATTAAATATCGGATCGAACGGCAACAGCGGATCGCCGGGAAAATACATTTGTGTCACCAAACGCGTTGCGAATGCCGGGCCGAATAATGAAAAATGAATATGTGCCGGACGCCAAGCATTGTGATGATTACCCCACGGATACGCGCCGGGCTTGATAGTGACAAATTGGTAGCGCCCTTCTCCGTCCGTCAGCGCACGGCCACAGCCAGTGAAATGTGGATCAAGCGGCGCAGTGGCTTTATCATTTTTGTGGCGATAGCGCCCGGCGGAGTTGGCTTGCCACATTTCGATCAAGGTATGCGCAACCGGTTTGGCATTTTCATCCAGCACGCGACCGCTGACGGTTATGCGTTCGCCAATCGGCGCTTGATCATGCTGAATCAATAAATTGTGGTCGTTCGCACCGACCGCATCATGGCCGAACACTGGACCCGTAATTTCACTTAATGTATGCGACAAAATTATCAACGGCTGCGATGGCGCGCGCTTTTGCGTCGAAGCATAAGGCGCGTATAAAAACTCCGGCTGCGTACCTACTTGCGGTCGTTTATAGATTTCAACTAGGTCCATGATTTAATTCGTCGCTAAACCCACATAATTTTCCGCTAGGCTGGTCGCTGCCGCTTTCGAGCTGACAACATATTCTAACTGCGAAATTTGCAAGCGTTGTTGAAACATATCGTCACCGGGAAACCGATGCAACATCGACGTCATCCACCAGGAAAAATGTTCCGCGCGCCAGATGCGCTTCAGCGCAGTCTCGGCATAACTATCGAGCATGCTGGTTCGTTTGGCTTTGAAATAATCAGTAAATGCATTCGCCAATAATCTCACATCAGCCACGGCGAGATTCATTCCCTTCGCGCCAGTCGGCGGCACAATATGCGCGGCATCGCCGGCGAGAAATAAATTTCCGTAACGCATAGTTTCGCAGACAAAACTGCGCATCGGCGTAATCCCTTTTTCGATCAAGGGGCCTTCATTCAGCTTCCAGGCGTTGCCCGTTTCGAGACGCGAATTCAGCTCTTGCCAAATCTTTTCGTCCGGCCAATTATCGATTTTTTCATCCGTTGGCACTTGCAAATACAAGCGCGTGACTTGCGGCGAGCGCATGCTATACAGCGCAAAGCCGCGCTCGTGATAGGCATAAATCAACTCTTCCGCTGATGGCGCGGCTTGCGCGAGTATGCCGAGCCAGGCGAACGGATAGACGCGCTCGAAATTATTTTGTAATGCGGCGGGAATCGTTTGGCGTGAGATGCCGTGAAAGCCATCGCAACCGGCTATGAAATCGCATCGTACGGTGATCGCTTCGCCGTTATGCCGACAAGTAATCGTCGGCCCAGCCGATTCAACGTCGTGCAGTTTGACCTCTTGCGCCTCGAATAAAATCTGCCCGTTCGCGTCCATGCGCGCTTGGATTAAATCCTTCACCACTTCCTGTTGGCCATAGACGCGAATCGAATGTCCGGTAAGTTCGGTCAGGTCGATGCGATGGCTTCGCCCGCCAAAGCGCAAATCAAAACCGTGATGCAACAGACCTTCCCGTTGCATGCGCTCGCCCACGCCGGACTCAATCAATAAATCCATGGTGCCCTGCTCTAGCACACCGGCGCGCACGCGTTGCTCGACATAATCGCGGCTGCGGTTTTCCACGATGAAGGATTGAATCCCTTGGCAGTGGAGCAAATGCGACAACAGCAATCCGGCCGGACCCGCGCCGATGATGCCAACTTGAGTGTGAACTTGCATGTGATTAATTATTTAATATAATCAATTAGTTATGTTTATCATTCGAGCAGACGTTTTCAAATGAACTGCGCTTTTTTCAGGGATTAATTGTTGCACAAAACGGTCCGCAGCTTGGCAAAGAATGCCTTACGGAAAAAACAAAAGCCACCCTTGAGGGATGGCTTTTGCGTTTGATACTGGTGCGCCCGGAGCGATTCGAACGCCCGACCCCTTGGTTCGTAGCCAAGTACTCTATCCAGCTGAGCTACGGGCGCAAAAAAACAAAAAAACATTATAACAAAAACATTGGCGGAGAAGGAGGGATTCGAACCCTCGATAAGCCTTTTGAGCCTATGCTCCCTTAGCAGGGGAGTGCCTTCGACCACTCGGCCACCTCTCCGTGAAGTCCGACAGGATACCGGTTTTACCTAGGTGCGGTCAAACTTAACGCATTATCAGACCGCTTTTTCCAGCTCAAACGCCTTATGCAACACGCGTACAGCCAGCTCTAAATATTTTTCGTCGATGACCACGGAAATTTTAATTTCAGAGGTGGAAATCATCTGGATGTTGATCCCTTCGTCGGCCAGCGTCTTGAACATCTTGCTCGCGATACCCACATGCGAGCGCATGCCGACGCCGACGACGGACACTTTGGCGATGCGGTTATCGCCGGAAATTTTTCTGGCGCCTATTTTGGGCTGCACTTTGCTTTGCAGAATATCCAAGGCTTTTTGGTATTCGCCGCGATTCACAGTGAAAGAAAAATCGGTCGAACCATCGTGGCTGGCGTTTTGAATAATCATATCGACATCGACATTGGCGTCGGCGATTTCGCCGAGTATCGAGTAGGCGATACCCGGTTTATCGGGAACGCCTTCGACGGTGATTTTGGCTTCGTCGCGGTTAAACGCGATGCCGGAGATGATGGCTTGTTCCAGATTGTCTTGCTCCTCGAATGTAATCAGCGTGCCCATGTCGGTGGAATTGACGTCATCGAACGACGACAGCACGCGCAATTTAACTTTGTATTTACCGGCAAATTCGACTGAGCGGATTTGCAAAACTTTGGAGCCTAAGCTCGCCATTTCGAGCATTTCCTCGAAGGTCACGGTCTTCAGGCGGCGCGCTTCCGGTACCACGCGCGGGTCGGTGGTATAGACGCCATCGACGTCGGTGTAAATCTGGCATTCGTCGGCTTTGAGTGCCGCTGCCAGCGCGACGCCGGTGGTATCTGAGC
>JAYVJD010000251.1:0-19717 GCA_043769625.1 Pseudomonadota bacterium
GATACATCGAGCAAGCAAATAGTTCTACTTGCTTGCAATTAATTTTGTGACTAAAGAAATATTCTCTCACTTGTTAAACTTTTCATAGGCGAAATCATAACACTTGCCGCATAATCAGTTGAATTTAGCCTGACTCGACAAAATCTATGAAGCGTTTGAATGTCTCAGATTAAAGTGTTAAAATCATACAGTTAGCTTAATTTTGGGGGTGATATGGCAGACATTTACGACGATGCAAATGTACAGCGAGCAGAAAAGAAGAAGAGCAAAGCCTGGCTGATATTTGGCGTCGGCATACTCGCCGCTGCCGGCTTTGGTTGGCAGTTTTTGTCCACGTCCGGACAATCTGTCGGCTCCCTGCTGAGCGGCAGCAATAGTTCAGAGCCCAATCCTACCAATCGCCCATTGAGCAGCGGAAAAATTTCCACTGGCTCGAGCGAAGCGAGTGCTGAGGCGGCGGCGCCTGTCGCCGCGCCCGCTTTAGCCGCAGACTCCGGCACAAACAATGCCTCGTCTTCCGGCTCATTGAAAATGAGTGACTTATCCACGCCGACACCGATTGATGCAGCCGCGACAGCGGAAGCCATTGCCAAGTTGGAAAAAAAGATTGCTGAAGACAAAGCAAAATTGACCAGCGCGTCTGGAAAAATCACCCCAGCTGACACATCCGCTGTGAACAAAGCGACGAAGGTGGATACGCCAGCGGCCAGCAAAGTGGCTCAGGCAGTTGTTGCGCCAACGACAACAGTCCAAGGTTCAACGCCCCCGCTAAAAATGGACAAGGAATTCCGCTCGCTGCTTTACGCGGTGTTCTACCGCTGGGCATCGGCAGACCTGGGCCCGAACGCCCGCACCACCGTGGCCAAGTTGATTCCCGAAGCGCAAAAAGGCGTGCGCATTGTTCTGACCGGGCGCACGGATAGCAGCGGCGACGCAGGCTTGAACAAAATCCTCGCCGACCGCCGTGCCGCCGCCATCAAACAAGCGTTTATCAGCAAAGGCGTCAATGGTTCGATCATCGAAACCAATATCAACACCTCCGGGGAAACCAAGCTCAACGAAGGTACCGTTGCACCATTGTTACCCAAGGCCGGCAACAGCCGCGCACGACGCGTGGATATTTATATCGAAGCCAAAGACGGCAACGGCGGCGGAATGAAACCTAAATAGTATTACCGCGCAACAAATAAAAACGCCGCTTTTCAGCGGCGTTTTTTATTCCTGCTCATTTCAGCGCTGCTTTAATCCCAGCTCAACGCTCCGCCGGTTTGATATTCAATCACGCGCGTCTCAAAAAAGTTTTTCTCTTTCTTCAAGTCAATGAGTTCGCTCATCCACGGGAACGGGTTGGTCGCGCCGGGATACAGCATATCCAAGCCGATTTGCTGGCAACGACGATTCGCCACAAAGCGCAAATACTCTTTGAACATCGGTGCATTCAAGCCCAACACGCCGCGTGGCATGGTGTCTTCTGCATAGGCGTATTCGAGCTCGACCGCTTTGCGCATCAGGTCGGACATTTCCTGGCGGAATTCCGGCGTCCACAACTGCGGGTTTTCCAGCTTGATGGTGTTGACCAGATCAATACCGAAATTGCAATGCATCGACTCGTCGCGCAAAATATATTGATATTGCTCGGCAGCGCCGGTCATTTTGTTTTGACGACCGAGGGCGAGAATTTGCACAAAGCCGACGTAGAAAAACAAACCTTCCATGATGCAGGAGAATACGATCAGACTCCTCAGCAGTTTCTGGTCGTTCTCTTGCGTGCCGGTGGTGAATTGCGGATCGGTCAGCGTGTCGATAAACGGAATCAAAAATTCATCTTTATCGCGAATCGATTTAACTTCGTGATAGGCGTTGAAAATTTCACCTTCGTCGAGGCCCAGGCTCTCGGCAATGTATTGGTAAGCGTGAGTGTGAATCGCTTCCTCAAACGCCTGGCGCAATAAATACTGACGGCATTCCGGCGCGGTGATGTGACGATACGTGCCGAGCACGATGTTGTTCGCGGCGAGGGAATCCGCTGTGACAAAAAAGCCCAGATTGCGTTTGACTAAACGGCGCTCGTCGTCGGTCAGACCATTCGGGTCTTTCCACAACGCGATGTCGCGGTTCATGTTTACTTCCTGCGGCATCCAGTGATTGGCGCAGCCGGCCAGATATTTGTCCCATGCCCATTTGTATTTGAACGGCACGAGTTGATTCACGTCTGACTTGGCGTTGATGATGCGCTTGTCTTCAGCGCGCACGCGACCGAAACGCTCGGGGTGCCCAGTCTCTTCGCTATTGAGCAAAAACTTGGGAATATTGCCCGGCGCTTTCACGACCGTATCGTCCATGTCAGGCATAAAGGCTTTATGCGTTTGTGTCGGGACTTCGTCTTCAAAATTCAGCATGTTTTCTCCTCTTGGCACTTCGACGGGCAAACGAATTATTCGTTCGCCCATCGTTGTTTTTTTGTGGCTATTTTTTAATCAAGCTTCCTGCGGAGGAATGCGTAATACTTGGCCGGGATAAATCTTGTCCGGGTGCGACAGCATCGGCGTATTAGCTTCAAAAATACCTTGATAAGCGCTGGCATCGCCATATTCCGCTTTGGCAATTTTCGACAAGGTATCGCCGCTTTTCACGGTGTAGTAAGTCGACTCTGGTTCGTCAGAAGCGACCTCCATTTGGTCATCCACTTTATCCACGCCGTGCACGTTGCCACAGCACAGCAGGATTTTTTCTTTCGTCTCTTGATCAGCTGCCGTGCCCGATACGGTAACGACCCCTTTGCCGGCATCAAACGAAACGGCTAGATCATCCGCGGTCAAATTTTGTGCGCTGATATATCCCATGATGGCATTAGATGCCGCTACGTTGGCAGCATCAAGGTTGACTGGGCTAGGATTTGCCGCCGCCGCCTGCGTTGCAGCTTGTGCTTCACCATGACCAAATAATTTTTCACCTGCACCTTTAATAAAACTTAAGAGTCCCATGTTGCCTCCATATTTCAGTGGTTTGCTTTTTGAACCGGCTGACAAAGCCGCTCCGCTTTTTACTGCTGCGCTACGTAAGATTAATAAAAATTACTGCGGTTGTAAGGTTCGGCGCGCCGCCTTCACGCGGCCCCGCGTCGGTAATACGACTTCGCCGAATAAATCGACGGAGTAGTTTTCGATGACAGGGATATTGAACGACAATTGCACCAAACGAATCGCATCGATGCATTCCTGTTTACTGCTGTAGCCATCGGCAGAAATGGCGATACTTTTGCCATTGTCTGCCAACAAGCGCCAACGATATTCAGAAGCTGCGTCTAGTTCGATGCGAAATTGCATACTACACCCTAGTTTATTAATAGCCGATTAAACAAATGAAAACTTTAATTTAATCAAATAGTTACAAATCACTGACAGGCTTCGCATTCCGGGTCATCAATGGCGCAGAATTTAACCTCTGGCTCAGAGATGGAATTACCCGCCAATGCGCTCACGCCGCCGTCAATCGCGACAGCGTTCAATTCACCACCGCGCCCTGTTGATTTTTCTGCGCTCGTGGCAGCGAGTGTGCGCAGATAATACGTCGTCTTCAGACCACGCACCCACGCCAACTTATACGTGTCGTCAAGTTTTTTGCCCGACGCACCGCTCATATAAATATTGAGAGATTGCGCTTGGTCGATCCACTTTTGCCGACGTGATGCGGCTTCGACGATCCACTTGGCATCGACTTCGAATGCGGTGGCGTACAGGTCGCGCATTTCCTGCGGCACGCGATCGACTTTGGCCAGCGAGCCGTCGAAATATTTCAAGTCGGACACCATAACCGGATCCCACAAATTATTTCGTTTCAGATCGCGCACCATGTAGTCGTTGACGACGGTGAACTCGCCGGACAAATTGGATTTCACAAACAAATTCTGGAACGTTGGCTCGATACACGCTGACACGCCGATGATGTTGGCGATAGTTGCGGTTGGCGCGATGGCGACACAATTGGAATTGCGCATACCGAATTGTTTAATGCGCTGACGCAAAGCGGTCCAATCCAGCGCAGCGCTGCGATCGACTTCGACATAACCGCCGCGCTCTTCTGCCAGCAAGTCGATGGAATCCTGCGGCAGAATTCCGCGATCCCACAACGAACCTTTGTAAGAAGAATAACGGCCGCGTTCTTCGGCCAATTCGGTCGAGGCCCAGTAGGCTTGGTAACATACTTCTTCCATCGAGGTATCGGCGAACGCGACCGCTTGCTCTGAAGCGTAAGGAATGCGCAGCTCATGCAAACAATCCTGAAAGCCCATGATGCCGAGGCCGACCGGACGATGCTTGAGGTTGGAGTTACGCGCCTTAGCGACGGGGTAAAAATTAATGTCGATGACGTTATCCAGCATGCGCATCGCGGTGCGGATGGTGCGGCCGAGCTTGTCGAAATCGAGCTTGCCGTCTTTCAGATGCGCGACCAAATTTACCGAACCGAGATTGCACACGGCAATTTCGCTGTCGTTGGTGTTCAAGGTAATCTCGGTACACAAGTTGGAGCTGTGCACCACGCCGACATGTTGTTGCGGGTTGCGGATGTTACACGGATCTTTGAACGTGACCCACGGGTGGCCGGTTTCGAATAACATCGACAACATCTTGCGCCAGAGATTGGTCGCGGGGACTTTTTTGAACAGCTTGAGTTCACCGCGCGCCGCTTTGGCTTCGTAGCCCAAATAAGCACGTTCGAAATCTTTGCCGAATTTATCGTGCAGATCTTTCACATCGTTAGGCGAGAATAAAGTCCAATCGCCGCCTTCCATGACGCGCTTCATGAACAAGTCCGGAATCCAATTTGCGGTATTCATGTCATGCGTGCGACGACGATCGTCGCCCGTATTTTTACGCAGCTCCAAAAATTCTTCGATATCGAGGTGCCAGGTTTCCAGATAGGCGCACACCGCGCCTTTACGTTTGCCGCCTTGATTCACGGCGACGGCAGTGTCGTTCACCACTTTTAAGAAAGGCACGACGCCTTGCGATTTGCCGTTGGTGCCTTTGATATGTGCGCCGAGCGAACGCACTGGCGTCCAATCGTTGCCCAGACCGCCAGCGTATTTCGACAACAGCGCGTTTTCTTTCAGCGCTTCGTAAATGCCGTCGAGATCGTCGGCCACGGTAGTAAGGTAGCACGACGATAATTGCGAACGGCGTGTGCCGGAGTTAAACAAAGTCGGCGTGGATGACATAAAGTCGAACGAGGACATGATTTCGTAAAACTCAATCGCGCGCGCTTCACGGTTGACTTCGTTGAGGGCGAGGCCCATCGCCACACGCATGAAAAACGCCTGCGGCAATTCGATGCGCTTCTCTTCTATATGCAAGAAGTAACGATCGTTGAGCGTTTGCAAACCGAGGTAATTGAATTGGTTGTCGCGCGAGGCATCGAGCGCTGCGCCGAGTCTGGCCAAGTCGTAATGCGCCAAACGCTCGTCGAGCAATTCGGCTTTAATACCGGTCTTGATAAAGCCGGGAAAATATTCGGCATAGCGCGTCACCATTAGCGCTTGTGTCACTTCTTCGCCGAGAATTTCTTTGCGGATGGTGTGCATGAGCAAACGTGCGGTGACTTTGCTGTAGGCCGGATCTTGTTCGATCAAAGCGCGCGCGGACAAAATCGCCGATTTGAACACTTCGTCTTGCGGCACGCCATCGTACAAATCTTTCAGCGTGTTTTCCAGGATCGGCTTCACGCTCACTACCGGACCCAGATTTTCACAGGTCTCGGCAATAATCGATTCGAGGTGCGCCAAATCGAGCGGACGCTTGA
The DNA here is from genome assembly GCA_043769625.1 of Pseudomonadota bacterium. Lineage (GTDB taxonomy): Bacteria > Pseudomonadota > Gammaproteobacteria > Burkholderiales > JBEEJL01 > JBEEJL01. The sequence goes on from JAYVJD010000251.1 coordinate 5,800, forward strand.
CACCGTTTTCCGTCACATGCAATACCACGGCGGGTTTCGTCGCGGCCACTTCAGCTTTGTGCGCGGCGCGCGCCTGGTTTTGTTTTTCGCGATACAGCACATACGAGCGCGCCACATCATGTTCGCCCGAACGCATCAGCGCCAGCTCGACTTGATCTTGCACATCTTCGATATGGAAGGTGCCGCCGGCAGGCTGACGACGCACCAACGCTGCGACCACTGCGTCGGTCAACTGCGCCACCACTTCGCGGATGCGCGCTGACGCGGCGCCCTGGCCGCCGTTGACGGCGATAAACGCCTTGGTCAAGGCGACGGAAATTTTACTCGGTTCAAATCCGACCACGGCGCCGTTGCGACGAATCAATTTATACGCGGCGTACTGCGCATTGGTTTGTGCAGCCGATTCCGCCGCCAACATGGAAGAAGGTAATAGATTAGGTTGATTCATATCAGAGCCGGACAAACGCATGAGTCACTCTCCTGAAAAATTATGGGGAAATATTGATTAATACCGTTTTGTTGCCGTCCGCCCGGACGGTTGTATGCAGCATTCCTGGCTGTTTTCGCCCAGCTTTTGAGCTAAGCCTGACGCAAACTAAGGAACTTGGGGGTTCCGGGCGGCGGAAAATCGGTACTAAACCAAAAATCCCGCTTGTTTTGTGGTGTTGATAAATCAGAATAAACCGGGCGGCGGGACAATTTCATCCACAGCCTATGCACAGAGATTTCCACAAGATGTTGTGGTTGCGCACCCGATAAAGACTAATGCTAGTGCTTCAGGCATTTGATGTCAAATGAATATTTGCGGCCAAAAGCAGGTTTTATGGATTGACAAAAACCTCGAAAAGGAATTCTTGTGGTGAAATAAGGAGTGAGCTATGCGCCTATAAAAACTTTAATATAATCAAATAGTTAACTAAATCGCCTTCCTGTAGCGCGGCCAGTCAAAAAAGGGTCCCGGATCGGATTTTCGGCTCGGCGCGATGTCGGAATGCCCAGTAATATTCGCGATCGGATAAGCACGTTTTAACGCCGCCGTAAGCGACGCTAGCGCGGCATATTGCGCGTCACTAAACGGCTCGTAGTCGGTGCCTTCCATTTCGATACCAATAGAAAAATCATTGCAATGCGCCCGCCCGCGCCAGGTCGAAACACCCGCATGCCAAGCACGTAAAGTGCACGGCACAAACTGCATCACTTCGCCTTCGCGCCGAATAAAAAAATGCGCCGAAACTTTCAGACCGCGAATAGTTTGATAAAAATCATGCGCGTCCCAGTCGAGCCGATTGGTAAATAACTTCATGACATCTTTGCCGCCATATTCGCCCGGCGGCATACTGATATTGTGAATCACCAATAATTCTATCGGCATGCCCTTAGGTCGCCGATTAAAATTGGGCGAACGCCGCCTCGTCGCGCCTTTCACCCAGCCGCTGGCGCGCACATGAAACGGTGCATCCGAGGCGGCCAACTTGCGTTGACGTCGTGTTTCAACGGAGAGCTGCTTGGCGATTTTCATACTATATTTTTACCGATGAATTGAAACCGTTCAGGCGCGCGCATAGGCTTGTTCAAGCATGGCGATATCGAGTTTACGCATTAGCATAATCGCCTGCATCACTCTTTCTGATTTTGCCGCATCGCCGCTATTCAGCAGCTCGCCCAAAATAGCCGGCACAATTTGCCACGTCACGCCGTAGCGATCGGTTAACCAACCGCATTGCTGAATTGCTCCGCCGGCGGAAAGTTTATTCCAGAAATGATCCAGCTCCGCCTGCGTGTCGCAATTGACGACAAACGAAATCGCCGGCGAAAAAGTATAATGCGGCCCGCCATTCAGCGCGACAAAATCCTGGCCGTCGAGCGAAAAAGCAATGGTCATCACACTGCCTTTCGGCCCCGGCCCGGTTTCGCCATAACGCGTGACGATTTTTAGGTGGGAGTTTTTGAAAATCGACAAGTAAAAATCCACCGCTTCCTCGGCCTGATGATCAAACCAGAGGAAGGGACTGATTTTTTGCTGTGGGTGGACGGACATGGCGAATCGCTTAAACGATTTTGACGCTCAAGTTGGGCAAGCCGTCGATATGCATTTCAATCACATCGCCGCGCACCACCGGCCCGACATTTTCCGGCGTACCGGAATAAATAATATCGCCTGCCATCAGCTCAAATGCCTCGGATAATTTGCTGATTTGCTCGGCGACGGACCAGATCATTTGATTCAAATTGGCATTTTGTTTGATCTCGCCATTCACCTTGAGCCAGATGGCGCCGCTGGTGAAATGCCCGGTCTGCGCGACTTTATGGATCGCGCCTATCGGCGCTGATTGATCAAAGCTCTTACCGATTTCCCACGGCTTTTTTTGCTCGCCCATCGCGCGCTGCAGATCGCGCCGCGTCATATCCAAGCCTAAGGTGTAACCATAAACGTGCTTGAGCGCTTGCTCAACCGGGATGTTGCGCCCGCCGGTGTGCAGCGCGGCGACCAGCTCGGCCTCGTAATGATAATTCTTCGTCAGCGGCGGATACGGGTGATCGGCGACGCTCGCAAGCGGAACAAACTGCACGGCGTCGGTCGGCTTCTGAAAAAAGAACGGCGGCTCGCGCGTTGGGTCAGAGCCCATTTCGCGCGCATGCGCGGCGTAGTTGCGACCAATACAATAAATGCGCCGCACCGGAAACACTTCGCTGCTGCCGACAATCGGCAAGGTCACTTGTGAAACTTTAAATGGTGTCTTCGCTTCGTTCTGCGCGATGCTCGGCGTGACACAACCGGCAATCGCGCCAGTCGTGAGTAGCGCGCTACCCTTGAGCCATTGTCTGCGTGATGTACTTTTCATGCGGCCACCTGATATATTATTATGTATATAAGCTATTGATTTAATTTACAAATTTTATATGCGCTTAAAGCACAATAAAATAATAACACGCGTTGAGGCGGGGCTGTAAGCCGCTCGCTCAACGCGTGGGTTGGTTATTATTTTTTTAACTGTATTCGATTATTTCACCTCAAATTCTCCAACAAAAATCGTCTCACTGCGCGACTTTAAACGTAAAGTAATCATTTGTTCGCGCGCCTGCGGAGTGCCAAAACCGGTAATCAGTTGCACTTGCAAGCTGGTCACGCCGGTAAGATTTTGCCGCCGATCACCGAAATAATTCGCTTCCACGCGATACTTCCCCGGCATCGCTTGCTTGAGCGAAAACTCTTCCGGGCCATAGCCGCTGGTAAAGTCGGCCGACATGCGCCCGCCTTGTACGGTGAGGGGGTTGGCATAAAATGCGCGCTCGCCGTTTGGGTCCGTCACCCACAAATCAATATCGGTATTATCCGCATCCCACATCAATACCGCGCGCAGACCGAGCGGCAAATTTTTCAGCAGACGCCGATCAATTTTACCGGTATCCACAGGCGACGCCGCCGTCGCGACAATCGCATTTAATTCCGCCAGCGTTATCAACTCGACGCCGGGAAAGCGATTGTGCCAAGGGCGTATCAGCACTTCATGTAAAGTATCGATGGCCAGTTGCGCTTGATTATTTTTCGCATAGGCCAAACCCAAATCACGATAAGACTGCGGCTCTTCCGGGCTAAGCGCCAATACTTTTTTCAGTACCGGAATCGCCAGCGCCGGCCGCTTGGCTTGCATCAAACGATAGCCGAGCACACGCAGGATATGGCGATTCTCCAAATCCATTTCGGCCAGATTGCTCACGACGCGCAAACCTAAATCGTGCAAGCCTTTTTCAAAAAAGATATCGGCTGCATCGAGATAAAACGCCGTGCTGTTGAGATAATTTGGCGCTTCATCCAGATACACGCGATAAAGATCGGTTGCCGGCGTGTCCTTCAAGCGTTTAGCATAAGCTGCATCCGGTTCCCATTTTTGCAAACGGATAGTGGCGTTATTCGGATTTGTAGCGCCGGGCTGCGCCAGGCTCTCCGCTGCATGCGATGAGCCGGCTTCCCTCTTTGCCGGCGCCGATGCAGCTGCGGCGGCCATCGGTGCCGGCGCCGGCAGGCTTTTCGATGAAAATTGCGCCATGTCATTGCTGCGTCTGCTGCGTTCCGCCGCAAGGCCGTCTGAGTCCTCCTGTAAAGAGGTGACCGTATTGCCTGTAACAGCGGAGACTTTTGCCTTATCTTGGCCGAGATCAGCCTTTCCCTTTTTAGAAAAAGCCTGATTCCACCATTGCACCTTCTGCTCAAACGCACGAACAATTTGCTCTAAATGATTACTGCTTGCGCTGCGCTTTTGCGTGCCCAAATTGGCTATCAGCCGATCATAATCCGCGCGCAATTCCGCTGGTGGGGTAATTTCGTACTGCGCATAATCATGCACAAATTCCAGTACGATTAACGACGTCTCGCGCGTGACTAATTTAAAGCGTTGGCCCAGTCGCTTGATCTCGGCTTTGTTCAGGCTATATTCCGCGTCCAGTGCCGCGACTTTTAAACTCGCCCAGCGTTGCGCCGCCGTGCTGGACGGAATGGCATCGCTCAGCGACACGCTGAGGTTCTCCTGCACGCCATCCGGATGCTGCAACGTGAGCTGCAACGTGAGCTGCAGCGATGCTGCGGGATTGCTTAACAAACCCGCCACTTGTACGCGCCCGTTTTGCACAAAGGGCGAGGCCATGAGTAATGCATCGCCACCAACGGCATCCACTTGAATCACGCGTGTGCTGGCGTTCAACAGCATCTGGCTGGCCTCAGATATTGTTGCCGCAGTCAGATCAATCAATCGGCCGCCACTGCGCTGTGCAATCTGTTTTAGAAACGCGCTATCTGCTTTAAGCGCTGAGGCAATGGTGTAAAGCGGCACGCCGGTTTGCGCAAACGGCTTATCGCCATAATTACTCAAGCCATCGCTAAACAATAGATACTCGCGCACGCTATTGTCAGGCACAAAGGCGGATAGATTGGTCGCGCCATCGGAGGGCGTATTTTGCAATGCCTCACGTAACGCGCGCCAATCGCCGCCACGGATACGGAACGATTCCGTTTTTTCCGCCACATCACGCAGTCGCATCAGCCGCACTTCACCATCGCGCATTTTTTTGAAGTAGGCATCGAGCAAAGCAAATTCCTTTGCGCGGTCACGCTCACGCGCGCTACCCGAGCTGTCCCACACTAGACCGACGAGATTCGGAATCGCACGCGCTTGTTCGCGCGAGGCCAGCGGAATATCGGCGACGACATAGTGATTCGATTCGAACGTTTCCACTTGGATTAGCGGCGCTGCAGTCGGCGTAAGCAGAATTTCCAGCGCGGCGTCGCCGGCGAGATTCTGCCGCGATTCATGTAAATGATAGCCTCTGGTCTTGCCGTTATATACTTGCGCAAATCTTGCCCCGGCCACTGGTGACGCACGCAACACCGGCGCCGACGCCGCGCCGTACACGCTGACATCCAGATCAAGCTGCCCAATACGCTCACCAAAACCGAGCGGCACGCGATAAAGATTGTTCGCCAGCGTTTCATTCACGCGCAACACCACGCGCCGGGTGCCGCGCGGCGGCAACGGATAGATGCGTAATTTGAATTGATTGCCCCCGGTCGTTTCCAGCAGCGCCGGATCCACCCCACGACGTACAATGCCTTCAAATACCGTCTGTCCGCGCGCCTTTTCCACTGGCACTGCCTCGCGCAACACACCGTTTAGATCCAGCGCAAAACCGGCGATACTTTGCCCGTCGAGCAAAGGAAATTGCAGCTCGCCTTCCAGCACGCGATTATTCGGATTATAAAAAGTAATATCGATTTCCGTCAGCGCCGACGTGCCACTGACATTGCCGAGAACGCGCACGCTTTGTACTTCTATCGCCCGCTCATTGCCGCCTACGGGCGGCATGAACAAGCGCATGCCGGATGAGATGGGCGGCTTACTTGATTGAGAATTGACGGAATTGACCTTCGCGGTTTGCGCAAACGAGGGCAAAGCACTGACGCCATAAAGCATCAGTACGAGACAAAAAATATTACACAAAAGTGGCTTCACGGAAATCTCCTTGTTTGAGGGGCTTATCCGTAAAGCGTCGGGAAAATCGAAAAGGGTTAAATGGGGCGAACTTTATTTTACTCGGGGAGAAATTTTCGAAATACTAATTCATCAATTAAATAAAATACTTATACATCAATCAATACCCAACCGATCGAGACGATAGCGCAGCGCACGGAAGGTAATGCCGAGCAATTTCGCCGCAGCGGTTTTGTTGTAACGGGTTTTTTCCAGCGCTTGCATGATGGCGTCGCGTTCGACGCGATCGAGGTAATCTTCGAGCGGCATTTCGCCGGTCTTGTGGCTGCTGGTGGATTCGTTGTCGTTATCGTTGTCGGCGACTTCGCTGAGGTATAAATCTTCTTTGCCGATTTTGTCGCCGCCGCACAGCGCGAGCGCGCGTTCGAGGACGTTTTCCAATTCGCGCACGTTGCCGGGGAAATCATATTGTTGCAGCGCCGACAGTACGGCGTCATCCATCTGGGGCACTTGGCCGCCATTTTGCGCCGCGAGTTTGGCGAGGACGGCGCGCGCGATGACGGGAATGTCTTCCGGGATCTGGCGCAAGCTGGGCATTTTAAGTTCGATGACATTGAGGCGGTAATATAAATCCTGACGGAAGCGACCATCTTCGACGCGCTCGGCCAAGGCTTGGTGCGTGGCGCTGATGATGCGCACATCGATCGGCGTTTCTGTCGTGTCGCCAATACGGCGGACTTTTTTCTCTTGAATCACGCGCAGTAATTTCACTTGCATTGGCAGAGGCAAATCGGCCACTTCATCGAGGAATAATGTGCCGCCATTGGCGGCCTGGAAAAAACCTATCTTGTCCGCATCCGCGCCAGTGAACGAACCTTTTTTGTAGCCAAAGAATTCACTTTCCATCAAATTTTCCGGAATCGCGCCGCAATTAACCGGCACGAATGGCGCGTCGGCGCGCGCACTTTTGGCGTGAATGGTGCGCGCGCCAACTTCTTTACCGCTACCCGATTCGCCCGTGATGTACACCGGCGCTTGGCTGCGCGCAAGTTTGTCGATCATGTCGCGTGCTTTTTTGATTGGTGCCGAATCGCCCAATAATTTCGGACCCGTTTCTATTACCGGTTTTTCATTCACCGTTTTGCGCACACTGGCTTGCGGCAACTTCAGCGCGGCATTGACCAGGTCGCGCAATTCTTTCAGGCCGATCGGTTTGGCTAAATAATCAAATGCGCCGGCTTTGAGTGCGGCGACGGCATTCTCAGCGCTGCCGTAGGCCGTAATCACAGCGACCGGCACTTGCGGATATTTCTCCGAAATATGCTCGAGAATTTTAAGCCCATTGCCGTCAGGCAAACGCATGTCGGTGAGGCACAAATCATAGGCGTTGCCGCTTAAATATTCAAATGCTTCGGCGCAAGTTTCGGCTGTATCGGCATCGACACCCATTTTGCTCAAGGTAAGCATGAGTAATTCGCGGATGTCGGCCTCGTCATCGACTACAAGTACGCGTTTCATCTCAAGCCTCTCGCATCAACACGCGGAACTGGCCGCCGGGCGCGACGCTGACATACTCCAGCCGGCCGCCGTTGGCTTCACACACTTCACGCGCAATATATAAGCCCAAGCCAGTACCTTGCGATTCCGTGGTGAAAAAAGGTTCGAACAATTGATCCTGCAACACAGGATCTACGCCGGGACCATCGTCGATGATGTCGAGTTGAAGCATATTTTCCAAGGGGACGTGAGAGAAACAAAAACGAATGCTGTGATCGCGCTGATGGCAATGACGCCACGCGTTGCGAGTGAGGTTCCACAATACCTGATTGAGATGCGCGCGGTCAAAGCTGAAGGCGCGCTCAGTTTCTATTTCGAGCGAAAATGCCGTCTCCGGAATTTTTTCAATTTGACAAAAATCTTTAATAAAATCAATTAGATATATATTAGGCAAAATCGATTCAGGATTGGCATGTTCACGCCGATTCAAATTCAACACCTCTTGCACCATGCGATCGAGACGTAAAGAATTGTCACGAATAATTTGCAACAGGCGCGCATCGGTCGGCGCAATGTCTTCGCCTTCTTGCAATAATTCTGCCGCGTGGTTGATAGAGCTTAAGGGATTGCGAATCTCGTGTGCAATGCTGGCGGTGAGCCGTCCGAGCGCGGCGAGTTTAATTTGTTGGGCGGCGTTTTGTTGCCGACTCAGGTCGCGCAGAAAAATCACCGTCGGTTTCGGCTCACTACTACCGATGGAAACAAAGCGCGTTTCCAGGGACACATTTTGCAACATCCCACTCATCGGCGAAAATTTTTCCTGTGTGTGCATATGCCAGCGTTCCATGCGCATCGCCAGATCGAACGAGACATCGCGTATTTTGACGCCAGGGCGCATCAGCAAGCTGCCCAAATAATTTTCTGCCTGACGGTTTGCACTGCGCACCAGGCCTTCGCCATCAACGACCACCACGCCGTCGGATAAATCCTGAATCACCAGTTGATTCACTTGCGCGAGATTAAGCAAATCCTTGCCGCGACGCGCGGCGAGTTGCGCGCTTTCCTGTGAATATTGCGCCAGGGTATGCGCCATCCACGCGGTAACAAAAAATCCGCTGGATAAGATGCCGCTTTGCACGTATTCACTGGTGGTAGTATCGCCGCCAATATCACGGTAAAACTCGACAAACAAGACACAGATCGTCGCCGCCGCCGCATGAAACAACGCCACCCGACCACGGCTCACCAGACCCGCCGCCATCACGCTGATCAACAGCATCAGCCCTGCACCGCTCTTGATGCCGCCGCTGGCGTACATCAACATACCGAGGCAAATAATATCGTTCAGAACCTGCAGTTGCAGTTGTATTGGGAAGGCCAGCCAGCGCTTATGAATCGTCCAGGCAAATATCAGGCTGCTGAAAAAATAGGCAGCACACGTGATCAAGAATAATCGGGGCGCCTCTGAGCCGAACGCGGTTTGTTCGCGGAAAAAAAATACCGTACAAAAAAACAGCAGGGCGACTGCGCCGCGATAAATATTGAAATAAGTGAGCGAGCGCCAATAAGATTCTGGCGTGGGTGAAGCTTCAGTCAAATGCAGGCGTTCAAGGATGCCTGCGCTTGGAGTAGCGGACGACGCTTTGGGGAGCGAATCCGCCAGTTGTGTTTTCATTTTTTGGCGCTGAGCCGGTAATGCTCATCACTACAATAAAAATGTTCACCGGCTTTGATGCCTTCCGCTTCCGGCGCATGCACGCCGCAATGTTCGCAACGGAGCATTTTATTTTTATCCTCAGCCCCGGCCTTGGCGTCGGGTGGACGACGTGGCTGATTGAGCTTTTTGAAATAGCTTTTCAGCAATAGATACACCACCAAACCCGCCACTGCGACGAACAGAAATCTTCCCACGAGTCATTCCTAACGTGAACAAAGCATTATCAATGCAGGGATTGTGTCAAAGAACGGCGCTGAATTCAACGGCAGACTGCAGAATAGCAGTCTGCCCCGGCTGAAAATGGCGTTAAGTAGCCTTGTAATCGAACGCCGGGCTGGCCAAGCTGCCGCCGGGCGTAATTTTCACCGCACAATATTTGAATTCAGGAATCTTGCCGAACGGATCCAGCGCCGCATTGGTGAGCAAATTTGCGGCCGCTTCGACGTAGGCGAACGGGATGAAGACATTACCGCGTGGCGTGTTGGCGTCGGCGCGCGCGGCAAGTACGATGCTGCCTCGGCGTGACTGCACCGTAATATTGTCGCCGGCTTTGGCGCCGAGCGCTTGCAGATCATCCGGGTGCAACGACACGCTCGGCGCCGACTCAATTGCATGCAGCGCCGGCGAGCGGCGCGTCATCGCGCCGGTGTGCCAATGTTCGAGCTGACGACCGGTAATTAAGACAAACGGATAATCACTATCCGGTCGCTCTGCTGCAGGGGTAAATTTCGCCGCGACAAATTTTGCCTTACCATCGGGCGTCGGGAAACTATCGACGAACACCACTTCTTCGCCGGCGTCGCCTTGGTTTTCCAGCGGATAGGTGAGCGCGCTATTTTGTTCCAAACGCTCCCACGTCATCCCGCCGATACTCGGCATGGTCTGGCGCATTTCGTTGAAAATTTCTTGCGGTGAGGGGTACTTCCAATCGAGGCCGAGACGCTTGGCGATCTCTATCGTGATCCACCAATCGGCTTTGGCTTCGCCCGGCGATTGCAAGGCTTGTCGTGCCATTTGCACGGTGCGATCGGTGTTGGTGTAAGTGCCCGTTTTTTCCGCGAAAGCGCTGGCGGGTAACACTACGTCGGCAAACGCCGCCGTCTCCGTCATGAAAATATCCTGCACCACGAGGAAGTCCAGCTCAGACAAGGACGCGCGGGCGTGATGCAAATCAGGATCGGACATCGCCGGATTTTCGCCCATGATGTACATGCCGCGTATTTCACCGGCATGGATCGCGTGCATGATCTCGACTACGGTGAGGCCGGGTTTCGGATCAAGCGGTGTGTTCCACAGCCTTTCGATTTTCGCGCGATACACATCGTTGTCGGTGCGGTGATAGTCGGGGAACATCATCGGAATCAAGCCTGCATCCGATGCGCCCTGCACGTTATTTTGTCCGCGTAAGGGATGCAGTCCACTACCACGACGACCGATTTGCCCGGTCATCAACGACAGCGCAATCAGGCAGCGCGCGTTATCCGTGCCGTGAATATGCTGCGAGATACCCATGCCCCACAAAATCATCGAGGCTTTGGATTTTGCATACAAACGTGCGACTGTCTTGATGGTCTCGGCGTCGATGCCGCACACCGGCGCCATCGCTTCTGGGCTGTAATCTTTCAGGTTTTGTTTCAACGCATCAAAACCGCTGGTGCGTTTTTGAATAAAAGCGGGATCGGTTAAATTTTCTTCGACGATCACATGCATCATTGCGTTGAGCAAAGCGACGTCGGTGTCGGGCTTGAACTGCAGCGCATGGGTCGCCATGCGCGACAAATCGGACAACCGCGGATCGGCGATAATTAATTTCGCGCCGCGCTCCACGGCGTTTTTAATCCACGTCGCGGCGACGGGGTGATTCGAAGCTGGGTTGGCACCGATAATAAATATCACATCGGAATATTGCACGTCGTGCACCGGGTTCGACACCGCGCCGGAGCCGATGCCTTCGAGCAGCGCCGCCACGCTCGACGCATGGCACAAACGCGTGCAGTGATCGACGTTGTTATTGCCAAAACCGGTACGGACTAATTTTTGAAATAGATACGCTTCCTCGTTGCTGCATTTGGCCGAGCCGAAACCGGCCAGCGCGTGTTTGCCATGGGTATCACGAATATTTTTTAATTTACTGGCGACCAGATCCAACGCTTCGTCCCAACTCGCTTCGCGGAATACTTCTGTGTAATTCGCCGGATCAACGGTGAAGTCAGCGGTTTTTTTCACCCCCTCACGACGGATCAGCGGCTTCAACAAACGTTGCGGATGATGCACGTAATCGGTGCCGTAGCGCCCTTTCACACACAGACGGCTATGGTTCGCCGGGCCATCGCGGCCTTTCACTTCGAGGATACGATTGTCTTTGACCTTATAAGTCACTTGACAGCCGACGCCGCAAAACGGACACAAGGAATCAATTTCTTTCGCAGGCTCGACCAGCGACGCGCCATTGCCCGGCGACAGCGCGCCGGTCGGACAAGCTTGCACACATTCGCCGCAAGCTACGCACGTCGAATCACCCATGGCATCATCAAAGTCGAAGACGATTTTTGAATGACTCCCGCGTCCGGCAAAGCCGATCACGCCGTTCATTTGTTCTTCGCGGCAGGCGCGCGCGCACCGGCCGCACTGTATGCACGCATCGAGATTCACCGCGATGGCGGGGTGGGAAGTATCTTGTTTCGGTTGTGCGCGTCGGTAAAAACGCGGCTTGCCCACTTTGAGTTTTTGCGACCAGTCATGCAATTCGTCGTCGCGCGTATGGCTTTCGGCGGGCATATCGCTGAGCAATAATTCCAATACCATTTTTTGCGACGCGGTCGCGCGGTCGCTATTGCTGGTGACGTCCATTCCGGCCTTGGGATAGCGGCAACACGACGGCGCCAACACGCGCTCGCCTTTAATTTCCACCATGCAGGCGCGACAATTGCCGTCAGGACGCATGCCTTCTTTATAACAAAGATGCGGAATCTCGACGCCGTTGCGTTTGGCGATTTGCAATAAAGTTTCATCGGCAGCGCCGGCGATTTGCTTTCCGTTGAGATTAAAAACGATGGTGGCGGATTCTGGTTTGAGTAAGGCGGCCATGGTAAGGAAGCTCTGATTAAGTTTGATATCTAAGCGAGACTAGGCGCGGACAAAAAATGACGACGCGGCATATAAATTGGTATGTAAGGAGTTATTTTTTGTTCGCAACGGCGTGTCGCGACGATATCAGACTTAAGCATAGCTTCCTTTATTCAATCTCATGGCTAAAGTATTTCATCACGCTTAACATCGGGTTCGGCGCGGCTTGGCCGAGTCCGCAAATTGATGCATCCATCATGGCTTGAGAGAGTTCTTTGATTAGCGGCTGGTTCCATTTTTTCTCTGCCAGCAAATGAGTGGATTTATCCGTGCCGACGCGACAGGGTGTGCATTGACCGCACGATTCGTCTTTAAAAAAGCTTAATAAATTCAATGAGATATCTCGCGCCTTATCGTGCCGAGAAAACACCACGATCGCCGCCGAACCGATGAAGCAACCGTACTCGGTCAGCGTATCAAAATCCAGCGGTACATTGTCGAGCGACGCGGGCAAAATGCCGCCCGATGCCCCGCCGGGCAAATAGCCATACAACTCGTGTCCGGGCAACATACCGCCGCAATATTCAGCAATCAGTTCACGCAAAGTGATGCCTGCCGGCGCAACATACACACCGGGTTTTTGCACGCGACCGCTGACGGAAAACGAGCGCAGACCTTTGCGGCCATTGCGCCCGTGCGAGGCAAACCAGCTCGCGCCTTTTTCGATAATATCGCGCACCCAATACACGGTTTCCATATTGTGTTCCAGCGTCGGTCGGCCGAACAACCCGACTTGCGCCACATACGGCGGCCGAAGACGCGGCATGCCGCGCTTGCCTTCGATGGATTCGATCATCGCCGATTCCTCGCCGCAAATATACGCGCCTGCACCGCGGCGTAAATGAATTTGCGGCAATTTACACGGGGCATCGACCATCAGGGCAGAGATTTCGTTCTCGAGAATTTCGCGACAGGCTGCGTATTCGTCACGCAAATAAACATAAACGTCATCAATACCCACCGCCCAGGCGGCGATCAGCATGCCTTCGAGATAACGATGCGGATCGCGCTCCAAATAATAGCGATCCTTGAACGTGCCCGGCTCGCCTTCGTCGATGTTGACCGCCATCAGGCGCGGCGCCGGCTCGCCGCGGACGATTTTCCATTTGCGGCCCGCGGGAAATCCCGCCCCGCCGAGCCCGCGAAGACCCGAGGCCTCGATCGCGGCGATGACCTCGTCGCGCGTGCGTGTGCCCTCGAGACATTCGCGCAGCAGCGCATATCCGCCGGCCGCAACGTAGTCGTCGAACGAGACGTGCGGGGGAATTTCCGGCTCGACGCGTCGCGCGCTCGCCGCGGACATCACGGACGCGGCGGTCGCGCGATCGATCGGCGCGCAACCGACTTCGGCCACCGGCGCCATCGCGCAGCGCCCGATGCAGGGGCCGCGCAGCACGCGAACATCGCCGCCGGCCACATCGCCGCACGCCTTCGCGAGCGCGTCCGCGCCGGCCATCTCGCACGACAGGCTCTCGCAGACGCGCACCGTCACCGCGGGCGGCGGCGTCTCGGCGTCGGGGACGACGTCGAAGCGCGCGTAGAACGTCACGACCTCGTAGGCCTCGGCCATCGGGATCTTCATCTCGGACGCGAG
>JAYVJD010000252.1:0-3158 GCA_043769625.1 Pseudomonadota bacterium
CCAATACCGACCAGCGCTGCAGTGGACAAACCTGAAGCAGCGGCCTTCGGTGCTACTGGGGCTGGCGCGGGAGCCGGCGCAGGAGCGGGGGCTGGAGCAGGGGCTGGCGCTGGAGCAGGTACTGGGGCGGGCGCAGGTGCCGGAGCAGGCGCAGGTGCCGGAGCAGGAACTGGCGCAGCGGCAATCACAGGGGCTGGCGCTGGTGCAGCGACTACGCGGCTCATATCAGCAGCGGCCACTTTGCGTGAACGGTAGGACGCGCAAACGTCAGCGTATTTGCTCTTACGCACGCCAAATTTCTTTTTGGTGGATTTTTTTGCGGGACGGCAAATTTGCTCGAGCTGCGCGTCGCTCAGTTCGCTAGTCGGCGCAGCCGCTACAGGCATCACCGTGGTGACACCCATTAATATTGCCATGGCCGTTGCCAGTTTTTTCATCATCATTTTATTTCTCCCGGGTTTAAGGACGAATGGTCGTTAAATAATTCAATAAAATCAAACAGTTAATAGGAATCGCAGCGTTTAGTGAAACTCTGCAAACACTAAATTCTGCATTAATTATAGTCCAAATTACTGATATGTATATATATTAAATTGTGAAGATTACGCACAAAAACAAGTAATTGGCGCTGAATTAGTGTTGAACAACACGTACGACTCTGTAAAGAAATTACGCTGGGAAGCAAATCCCATGGGTTTAGTGTACGGAATCTGGCGGGTCCAAGTCAACTGATAACGCAATCACCTCGACCCCTTCTTCGCGCATCGCGGCGAAGTCATCACGACTCACTTCGCCACGTATGCTCTCGGGCGGAATTTCCTGCGTCGCCATTTTACGCGCAGTATCGGCAAAATCACGTCCGACGTCGCGAAAATTATCGCGCAAAAATTCCATCAGCTTTTGGCGCATCGCTTGATTAGCCGTTGAGATAGTCGTCAATTGAGCAGTGGCAGTGCGCTTGCTGGCCGAATGCACATGAGGTGCACTCACGCCGCGAGAAATATCCCGGCTGCCGCATGCCGGGCATTCGATGAGCAGCTCGCGTTGTTGCAGAATAAAATCTTCGGAGGAGCGAAACCAGCCTTCAAAGCCGTGTTTTTCATCGCATTGGAGTTGATAAACAATCATATTCCAAGCTTAGCGCGAAAACGAAAAATTCGCTGTGATGCAAGTCATTGCATTATTCTTTTGCCCGCTTAAACTACGAAAAAATCCGCTTACATCCGATACAAAAGACTGAACGAAAATACGTTCGCCGCATCGGGTTTGATGAGATAGCGTTCGATCTCCCCTCTGACAGACCATCCCGAAAACAATTCTGCTTCGCCTCCGATCGACACTACTGCGCCGTTTCCGCTACTCGAACGCAGGGTGTTTGCACTGCCAGTCGTCGCGCCCACATCTGCCGTCCAACGAAATGCCCCTAGTTTCGCGTAAGCAAAAAAACCGCGATTGACCGGCATACTGCTGACGACGGAGACTGTCGCGCCTCTGGCCAAACGCGGTTGGACGCGCACTACCGCATCCGCAAACGCAACCGGATCGGCAACCAATCCTTGCGCCGTGCTGGTGGCCTTACCCAAACTAACGTACGCCGCTTCGATGGCAAAATTAGGATTCAGTTGATAGCCGGCGAAAGCTTTAAAAGCCAGGTCATCAAATCGCAACGTGGTATTCACGTTATAGCCTTCGTTTCTCAGGCGTTGACTGAAGTCAAAGTTATCGCCCTCGGTGCTGGATTTACCGCTGCTGCCACCGAAATAAAAACCGGGCTCAGCGGCGCTCGCCTGCATAGACCCGAATAAAAATAATGTCAGCAGAATATAGCCATTTATATTTTTCATATTTTTCCTTAAAAGTCCGATTAAGCCTAATGCACATAATAACGGTAGCGACGGATCCATTCCACCATTGGGGTCAGCCACGGGATTCAGCGCGCATCCGCCCCCTCCGCCTCCCGTACTGCCACTGCTGCCGCCACCGCCCGTCACCGTGGTTTGCACCAATACTGTGACACCAAATACGTCGGACGTGCTGGCTTTATTGTTACCGTCGCCTGAATAAGTAGCAGTGATTTTATGATTGCCGTTAGTCAACGCGCTGGTGACGAACGTCGCGACACCATTAACCAAAGTAGCGGTACCCAAAGCAACGCCATTGTCGCTGAAAGTCACCGTGCCGGTCGGCGTTACGCTGGCGCCCTTCACATTCACCGTGAAAGTAATCGAATCACCGACTTTCGGTTGCGCGGTAAGCGGCGTGAAGCTGATAGTACCATTGGAAGGATTGACGTTAAATGATCGTTCGACATCAGGAGCCTTGTCATAATTATTATTGCCCGACTGGCTTGCGCGTAAGGTGCAATTGCCCGCCGCAGTAATCGTGACCACGTTCAGCGCGACCTCGCAGGTGGCACCGGTTAGGCTGATGAAACTAACCGGTAGTTTGGTCGAGGATGTGGCGTTGATTGTGAACGGTGCATCACCGAGGTTTTTGACCGGGACTTCGGCAAACGTGATGGTCTGCGCTGCCCTGCCTATGCTGAACGACTGAGATACCGGCGCGGCGGCTGCATAATTCCCATTGCCAGTTTGATTGGCCTCGATAGTGCACACACCTGCCCCAGCAAGCGAAACCGAGCTGCCCGATACACTACAGATTGCGTCTGTCGTAGAAATAAATGTCAGCGGATTCCCCGATGCACCGCCAGTGGCGCTTAGGTCAAACGCGGCATCGCCAAACACTTTGTTGGCTAATGCGCCAAAGGAAATTGTTTGCTTGGACAAACCGATCGCGACGTTTTTGGTAACAGAAGGTGCGGGGTTAAACTGTGCGTTCCCGGATTGACTTGCTTGAATCGCGCAATCACCCGCCTTCAAAATTGTCACCGTCACACCGCTAACAGTACACACAGCGAGCGTAGTGGTGGCAAAAGCTACAGGCAAACCTGAGCTTGCGGATGCACTGAGCGTAAACGGCGCGTCACCAAAATTTTTTGCCGCGATGTCGCCGAAATTGATGCTTTGCGAGGCCGAGCCGAGCTTGAAGGTGACGTCTAAGTCAGGCGCCGCTTCATAATTTGGGCTCGCAGCTTGCGCCGCACGTATCGTACACACACCCGTGCTAAGCAAACGTACCGCCGTGCCGCTGGCAGTCGT
>JAYVJD010000253.1:0-8458 GCA_043769625.1 Pseudomonadota bacterium
CCGTCCCCTCCCCTTCAAGGGGAGGGATAGGGTGGGGATGGGTGAAATTACATCAGTAAATATTTGAGCCGCCGCAACGCTTGCGCGCGGCGCACAAAAAACTACGCCCTCGATTGAGGGCGTATTAATTACAGCGAAAAATAAAACTCAACTCTTGCGATAAATTTCCGAACCCATTTTTACAAACTCTATCGATTTTTGCTCCATGCCTTTTTTCAACGCGCTTTGTGCGTCGATGTTTTGCGCGGCGGCGTAGTCGCGCACATCTTGGGTGATTTTCATTGAGCAGAAATGCGGGCCACACATGGAGCAGAAGTGGGCTAACTTGGCACCTTCTTGCGGCAGGGTTTCGTCGTGGAATTCTTTGGCTTTTTCCGGGTCGAGGCCCAGGTTGAATTGGTCTTCCCAGCGGAATTCGAAGCGTGCTTTAGACAGCGCGTTGTCGCGGATTTGTGCGCCGGGATGACCTTTGGCCAAGTCGGCTGCGTGGGCGGCGATTTTGTAGGCGATGATGCCTTCGCGCACGTCTTCTTTATCCGGCAAACCCAGATGTTCTTTCGGCGTCACGTAGCACAGCATTGCGGTACCGTACCAACCTATCATCGCCGCGCCGATGGCCGAGGTGATGTGATCATAGCCCGGCGCGATGTCGGTGGTGAGCGGGCCTAGCGTATAGAACGGCGCTTCTTTGCAATACTTCAGTTGCAAATCCATGTTCTCTTTGATGAGGTGCATCGGCACATGGCCGGGACCTTCGATCATGGTTTGGATGTCGTGCTTCCATGCGATGTCGGTGAGTTCGCCCAAGGTTTTGAGTTCACCGATTTGCGCGTCGTCGTTGGCGTCATAAATCGAGCCGGGACGCAGGCCGTCGCCGAGCGAGAAGCTGACGTCGTAGGCTTTCATGATGTCGCAAATGTCTTCGAAGTGGGTGTAAAGGAAATTTTCTTTGTGATGCGCGAGGCACCACTTGGCGAGAATAGAGCCGCCGCGCGAGACGATGCCGGTCATGCGCTTCGCCGTCATCGGAATGTATTGCAAACGTACACCGGCATGAATGGTGAAGTAATCGACGCCCTGCTCGGCTTGCTCGATCAGCGTGTCGCGGAACATTTCCCAAGTCAGCTCTTCGGCTTTGCCATCAACTTTTTCCAGCGCCTGGTAAATCGGCACCGTGCCAATCGGCACAGGTGAATTGCGGATGATCCATTCGCGCGTTTCGTGGATATTTTTGCCGGTCGATAAATCCATCACCGTGTCGCCGCCCCAGCGGATGCCCCACACCATTTTTTCGACTTCTTCGGCGATGCCCGAACTCACGGCGGAGTTGCCGATGTTGGCGTTGATTTTCACCAGGAAATTACGGCCGATAATCATCGGTTCCAATTCGGGGTGATTGATGTTGGCGGGGATAATCGCGCGGCCGCGCGCGACTTCGTCGCGTACAAATTCGGGTGTAATAATTTTCGGCAAGCTGGCGCCGAAATCATGGCCCGCGTGTTGTTGGGTGATGAGTTCGCTCAGGCCGTCGCGTTTTTGGTTTTCGCGCAGGGCGATGAATTCCATTTCCGGCGTGATGATGCCTTTGCGCGCGTAATGCATTTGCGACACATTCATGCCGGCCTTGGCGCGTAGCGGCGCGCGGTGCAAATTGAAACGCATCTCGGCTAATTTTGCGTCGCTGGCGCGTTCGCGTCCGTAGGCGGAAGTCAGGCCGGGTAATTGTTCTGTGTCATTTCGCGCGGCGATCCACGGCGTACGCAATCCGGCCAAGCCGGAACGAATATCGATTTTTACTGCGGGGTCGGTGTACGGGCCGCTGGTGTCATACACGACGATGGGCGGATTTTTTTCTACGCCGGGTTGGTTGTGCAGCGGCGTGTCCGATTGCGAAATCTCGCGCATCGGCACGCGGATGTCGGCGCGCGAGCCTTCGATATACACCTTGCGCGATTTGGGAAACGGCGTGACCGCGCCCTCATCTACTTGGGCAGCGGTGGCGATAAATTCTGGTTTGGCATTCATGGTGTGGCTCCTCAAATGGAACAGGGAGCGCGCATGAATTTGCATCGCTTCCCTGCGCCGGCATTATCCGTATCAGGTTCAAAGGGTTTATCTCACCCCGCAAAGTATTCGCGAGGACCCCTAGCTGTGAGGACTCACGATACGTGAATTGTGAGGAGGGAGCAAGAAAGAAAAATATTTTCGGTCTCGTAGTCAGAATTTAATAATATTGCAACTATTTGATTTAATTGAACTATTTTAATAAGCGGAAAGCATGCGACGAAACGCAGAAATCGAGGAATGAAGCGCAGAGGAATCGCGTCTGCCATTTGCTATAATCCGCATCTACTATTACCTCAACGCAAAAGTCAGGAATTAAAGTGGGCGCAATGGATATCGAACAGGCACGTTTCAACATGGTGGAACAACAAATCCGTACATGGGAAGTCCTGGATCAAAAAGTGTTGGACTTGTTATTCGCGGTGCAACGCGAAAAATTTGTGCCGTCTGCCTGGCGCGATATGGCCTTCACCGATATGGAAATTCCGCTCGGCCACGGCGAAGCGATGCTGCAACCGAAACTGGAAGCGCGCATCGTGCAAGAGCTTGCGATCAAAAAAACCGACAAGATTCTCGAAGTTGGCAGTGGTAGCGGCTACATGACGGCGCTCCTGGCGACCTGCGGCGCGTTCGTGCATTCAGTCGAAATCAACGCCGAATTGCATGAGATGGCCAAGCGCAATCTCGCGGCAGACCAGATTCATAATGTGCAACTGGAAATCGGCGACGCAGCACGCGGTTGGAAAAGCCATGCGCTGTATGACGTGATTGTGCTGACCGGCTCGACGCCGATTCTCGCCGCAGAATTTTTACAACAGCTCAATGCCGGTGGACGTTTGTTCGCTGTCGTCGGCGATGCGCCGGTGATGAAGGGTTTGCTTTACACCGCGAGCACGGCGGGACAAGCCAGCGCCATCGAATTATTTGAGACCAGTATTAAACCGCTGATCAACGCGCCGCAGCCGGAACGTTTCCAGTTTTAAGCGGGAACTTTGGCAATCGCCGCGTTGCCTTACCGCAGGACCGAATGTCGTTCAAGATACGCCCACGAAGAAACGGAAAAAATATGCGCCTCAAACTGATTGCCTCGTTCACCCTCCTCGCACTTTCTGCTCCGCTACAAGCGGCAGATTTACTCGAATATTTTCGCGAAGCACAGGCGCAAGACGCGGCCTACAGCTCAGCCAAATTCGCTTATAAAGTAGCGCAGGAATCCATTCCGCAGGCGGAAGCGCGCAACAATGTCAAAGTCGGCTTTAGTGCCAGCGCTAATCGCAATCACGCCAATCGCGATCTGGGCGGCACGGTTAATTACAACACCTACGGCTACTCGCTCAACCTGACCAAGCCGCTGTACAACCCGCAAGCCGACATCCAAGTCGAGCAGGCCAAGTTGCAAGTCAGCCAGGCCGAAGCGCAGCTCAAGTTGGCGGAAATTGATTTGATTCAGCGCGTGGCGCAGACGTATTTTGATGTCTTGCTGGCGCAAGATAACGTCGCGCTATCCGGCGCACAGAAAAAAGCCATCTCGGAACAATTGGCGCAAGCGAAGCGCAATTTTGAAGTCGGCACGGCGACGATTGTCGATTCGCAGGAAGCGCAAGCACGTTACGATTTGTCCGTGGCGAAAGAAATCGCCGACCTCAACGACTTGGAGAACCGCCGTCGTATCCTGGCGCAAATCATCGGCAAAATGCCCGAGAGTTTCGCCACCTTAAAAGAACAAATCGTGTTGCCGCTGCCGCAGCCGAACAACATGCAGGAGTGGGTCGATACGTCGGAAAAACAAAACCTGCTCATCGCCATTCAACGTAACAACGCAGAAATCGCCAAGCGCGGCACCGACATCGCGCGCGCCGGTAACAAGCCCACGGTCGATTTGCTCGGCAGCTTTGGCGACAACAACAATAGCCTGGCCACCCAACTCGGCGGCGGCGGCAACAAAAATACCGCGCTCGGCGTGCAGCTTTCCGTGCCAATTTGGACCGGTGGCCTCAACCAATCGCAGATCAGACAGTCTTTATTGAACGAAGAAAAATCGCGTTACGATATCGAGAACGCACGCCGCACTGTCGCGCAACAAGCGCAGCAAGCCTTCCTCGGCGTGACCAGCGGTGTCGCTCAAGTCAAAGCCTTGGAACAATCACTATCGTCGAGCGAACTCGCGCTGAAGTCCACGCGCCTCGGCCAAGAAGTCGGCGTGCGCACTGGCGTCGATGTGCTCAACGCGCAACAGCAAGTCTTTCAAACACGGCGCGATTTATTTTCTGCTCGCTACAACGTGATTTTGAATGAACTGCGTTTAAAGCAGGCCAGCGGCGTGTTGACGGAAGCCGATTTGGCCGAAGTGAATAAAAATTTGGTTGGCAAATAATTGAATATAAACAAATAGTTATAAATCATCGCTGCCTGCTGGCGTGGAGCTCTTTTTGTAACTTAATGGCCTCGCGCGTGAGGTAATCAAAAAAAGTTTGCGCCAGCACCGAACGTTTTTTTCCCGTCGGCACCACCACATACCACGCCGCATGAATCGGAAAACCCTGCACATCGAGCACGGTGAGTTTGTCGCGCATCGACTCGTGCAATAGCGCGTGCTGTGATAACACTGCAACGCCCATCCCGCCCGCGACACTCCATTTGATCGCTTCATTGTTGGCCAATTCCATTTTGATGTTAGGTTGAATTTTATGCGCGGCGAAAAAATCGTCTGCCGTAATGCGCGTGCCTGAACCTTTCTCGCGCGAGATGAATCGCTCTTGCACAATTCGCTGCAGCGGAATTTTTTTTCGCTGCGCCAATTCATGGTCGCGTGGCACGATGATGACTAACGGGTTGTCGAGGAAAGGATAGGTCTCGACCGATAGATCGGCCGGTGGCACGCCCATGATATAGAGGTCGTCGCGATTGTCGCCCAGGCGCTTGACTACGTCGTCACGATTGGCAATCTCTAGCGCGACATCAATGTCTGGATACGATTTACAAAATGGCCCGAGCATGCGCGGCACAAAATACTTCGCCGTGCTGACAATCGCGATGCGCAGCGTGCCGCGTTTTATCCCCTGCAAATCGGCGGCGGCCATTTCAAAACGTGACCACGTATCGAATAACTCGAGACATGTCGCGTATAACGTTTCCCCGGCTTCGGTCAAATACAATTTTTTGCCGATCTGCTCGAACAGCGGCATGCCGATTATTTCCGCGAGTAATTTGACTTGCGCCGAGACTGTCGGCTGGACGACAAATAATTCTTCTGCCGCCCGGGTAAAATTTTTACACCGCGCCACCGCCTCGAAAATGCGTAGCTGATTCCACGTCACTCGCATCAGCGTCTCCTTTTACCATAGTCAAAACGCTATCGTAATCATCAAAATTGATTATTATTATTCATAGATGGCTTTGCCTAGAATTAGTTCACGTTCCCGAATGCAGTTACCTGTTGTGGCGACTGATCGACGGAATAAGCAGAAGGAGATGATGATGGGAAAACGTTCATTGTTTAATGTCGCTGGATTGGCGTTATTGACGGTGTTTGCGCTGCCGCAAACCAGCATGGCGGGCACGGACAAATCGCTGGATAAAAATGTCACCACCGATGTCTCGGCGTCAAAAAAAGCGCAGCTACTTAAAGCGCCAGCCAACGAGGAAAAGTCAGGCGCGGCGGGCCCGAGTGGCGCCAAAGGTGAAAGCGGAGCGAGCGGCACGCAGCCGCTCGAGATACGCAACTGGGCCGCCATCGACACCAACAAAAATCACTCGATCGAGGCGGAAGAAATGGAGAAGTTTTTGAACGATCACTGGGCGACGCAAAAAAAGGCGGCGGCCAAAACGAAGTGAAACCCTAAGTATCGGCAGTAAATTTTCCGCTGGCCAAGCGCAACATCGCTTGGCCAGCGGTGTCCTATTTATTCGTCAAGAAATAAACCCGAGGCTAAACGGATGATCGACAGTATTGGCAATGCGTGGATGTGGTCGGGATTTTTTATTTTTGTCATCTTGATGGTGTTGGCCGACCTATTTTTGCTCGGCGGCAAATCCGCGCATAAAGTATCGTTCAAAGAAGCCGCTGGCTGGTCCTGCGTCTGGATTGCGCTGGCACTGCTGTTCAACGGCGCGCTGTGGTGGTATCTCGACCTCAACGGCGGACGCGAGATGGCAAACACCAAGTCGCTGGAGTTTCTCACCGGTTACGTGATCGAAAAATCGCTCGCGATTGATAATATTTTTGTCTGGTTATTGCTGTTCGGTTACTTTGCCGTGCCAGCGGAATATCAGCGCCGCGTGTTGTTGTACGGCGTGCTCGGCGCGCTGGTGATGCGCACAGTGATGATCATTGCGGGCGCGTGGTTGATAGCGCAATTTCACTGGATACTTTACGTCTTCGGCGCATTTTTGCTCCTCACCGGTATCAAGATGTTAATCTTCGCCGACCACAAACCAGACCTGGAAAAGAACCCGGTGCTGCGCTGGATGCGCGGCCATATGAAAATCACCGACGAATTCCATGACGAAAAGTTTTTCGTGGTGAAGCAAGGCGTGCGTTTCGCCACGCCGCTATTTCTGGTGTTGGTATTGGTTGAGGTTACCGACTTGGTATTTGCCGTCGATAGCATCCCGGCGATTTTTGCCATTACCGAAGATCCGTTCATCGTGCTCACGTCGAATATTTTCGCCATTCTCGGTTTGCGCGCAATGTATTTTTTACTCAAAGATGTCGCCGATCGGTTTCATTTACTCAAATACGGCCTCGCCGTCGTGTTGATGTTTGTCGGTAGCAAAATGCTGGTGGTGGATTTCTACAAAATCCCTGTGCTGATTTCTCTCGGAGTAGTCGCGCTTTTGATTACGAGTTCGGTTGTCGCCAGCTTGCTCATCCGACCCAATACAGAAACGTTAGTGCGCAATAAAACCTGAACGAGATATAAAGAGAATCTAGATGCGTAAATTATTTCGTCGTTGGACGCCCTCGCCAGAAAGCCTGCAAAACCACCCTCGGTTGCAATTTTTCCTTTCACGCACGACCCACCCGCGCATGTGGCATCTGACGCGCCGTGGAGTCGCGCAAGGCGCGGCTATCGGCGCGGCGGTGTGTGTGATTCCGTTGCCGATCCAAATCCTGCTCGCGGTTTTTTTAGCTTTCTTGTTCAAAGCGCATATTCCCACCGCCGCTGCAGCCACTATGCTGAGCAACCCGCTGACAGCATTGCTGGTGTGGGGCGGCGCATGGAAAATCGGCTTGGTGATGTTGGCTCAGCCGCAAGTTGATATGCGCTGGCCAGATTTTTCTTTCACTAACTTGAACCGTGAACACCTCGACGCAATACTCCAGTGGCTGACGACCAATGGGCAGCCGCTGCTAATCGGCATGCCGGTGATGGCAGCGTTGCTGGCGGGCGTTTGTTATTTGCTAGTGATGCTGGGCTGGCGCATTGCGGTTTGCCGCCAATGGCGGATGCGCAAGGCGTGAAAAATTTTAGTGTAAAACGGAGCGCACCAACGACATAGTGCGCGCTGTCGCGCCTTGATGTTGCGCGCAAAATGCCAAAGCCGCGCGTGACATCTGCGCACTACTGGCTGGCTGTGCAAATAATGAAGTTACTTTTATCGCCAGTTCTTCTGCATCAGCAACTTGGATCGCCGCACCGCTGGCTACCGCGTTATTCACCGCCTCGGTAAAATTGAATGTGTGCGGGCCGACGATGACCGGCTTGCCGACTGCGCAGGCTTCGATAATATTTTGCCCACCGAGCGGCAGCAAACTACCGCCGACAAACGCAATATCGCAGGCAGAATAATAGGCAAACATTTCGCCCATGCTGTCGCCTAAAACAATTTTTGTTGCTACATCAATCGTTTTATTTTCGCTGCGCCGCTGCATTTTAATACCGCGTTTTTGAATCATTTCGGCGACGTCGTCGAAGCGCTGGGGATGACGTGGGACAATCAACATGAGCAATTCCGGGACATTAAAATAATAAATTAAATCAATAAGTTGTGATTCTTCACTGTCACGCGTGCTGGCGGCTAACAAAACCGGTCGGTGGCCGAATAAGGCGCGTAGTGCTTGTCCGCGTTGACGCATTTCGTCTGGCACACTCACGTCAAATTTCATATTGCCGTAAATGGAAAGTTGTTTTGCGCCGAGTTCACGCAGCCGGTTCGCATCGTCTTCCGTTTGCGCGGCGATATGCTGCATCGAGGCGAGCGCTTCGCTGATCAAAGGTTTGGCGTAGGCATAGCGCGCGGCGGATTTTTGCGACATGCGCGCGTTCACCAGCAGCAAGGGAATATTTTTTTGTTTCGCCAGCGCAAATAAATTCGGCCAGATTTCGGTTTCCATTACGATGCCAATCACCGGATTGAAATGCGCCAGAAATTTTTTCACCGCGTAAGCGTA
>JAYVJD010000254.1:0-8445 GCA_043769625.1 Pseudomonadota bacterium
GAATTCGTTAGCAGCCTTGATCGAGTTGATGGTATCGCCGCCAGCGTTAGCCAAGCCGATGATTTTGGCACCGGAGGATTGCGCTTGCAGCAGGAAGGAGGAGAAGTCAGACGCGTTAAGCGGATGCTTGACGCCACCGACCACTTTACCGCCGCCGGCTTTAATCACTTCAGTCGTATCTTTTTCCAACGAGTGACCGAAAGCGTAGTCAGCCGTCAAGAAGAACCAGCTATCGCCGCCGTCTTTGACTACCGCTTTACCTGTGCCGTTAGCCAGGGAAATGGTGTCGTAGGTGTAATGCACCGAGTACGGTGTGCAGTCTTCATTGCTGATACGTGAGCTGGCCGCGCCGTTCACAATCGCAATTTTCTTTTTCTCGGCGGCAACTTTTACCGCAGCCAAGGCGGTGGATGACGCGACGTTGTCGGTAATCATGTCCACTTTTTGTGTATCAAACCATTCGCGTGATTTGCTTGATGCGATGTCGGCTTTGTTTTGGTGGTCAGCGGAAATCACTTCAATCGGCATACCCAAAACTTTGCCGCCGAAATCTTCTACGGCCATTTTCACAGCTTCCACTGCGCCCTTACCAGACACGTCGGCATACAAGCTGGCCATATCGGTCAAGACGCCGATTTTGACGACGCCGTCCGACACTTTAGTGTTCTGCGCAAAAGCGGAACCTGCTGTGACTGCGAGCGCTGCGCCAACCAATACATTTAATAATTTGCGTTTCATGTTTCACTTCCTCCAAGAAATAAACAACTACACCCCTAAATACTCGTGCAATGTATCCATCTTTGCTTCGAGTTCGTCTTTGCGGATCATCTCCGCGATTCTGCCGTGCTCCATCACGTAGTGCCGATCTGCCAGTGGTGCTGCAAAGCGGAAATTCTGCTCCACCATGATGATGGTGTAGCCCTGCTTGTGCAGCGCGATCACCATCTCGGCCAGCTTCTGCACGATGACAGGCGCCAGGCCTTCGGTGATTTCATCCAGCAATAATAACTTTGCGCCCGTGCGCAATATCCGCGCCATCGCCAGCATTTGCTGTTCGCCGCCTGAGAGACGCATGCCGGGGCTATTGCGCCGCTCTTTCAGATTAGGAAACATGTCGTAAATTTCTTCTACCGACATACCCCCACTCGCGACTGCGGGTGGCAGCATCAAATTTTCTTCGCAGCTGAGGCTGGAGAAGATGCCGCGCTCTTCCGGGCAATAGCCGATGCCGAGGTGGGCGATTTTATGCGTGGCGAGATTGACCGTCTCAGTGCCATTGATCATGACCGAGCCAGTACGCCGGCCGACCAAACCCAGTATGGATTTCAACGTCGTGGTGCGCCCTGCTCCGTTGCGCCCGAGCAAAGTGACCAACTCGCCCTTGTTCACGCTGAAATCGACGCCGTGCAAAATATGCGACTCGCCGTAAAACGCATGTAAATCGGTGACGCGTAAATATTCTGCGGTGTCAGACATGGGCCGTTCCTACATAGGCTTCGAGCACTTGCGGGTTATTCGATACTTGTTCGTAGTTGCCTTCGGCCAGCACCGCACCGCGCTGCAAAACAGTAATGGTGTCGCACAAATTCGCCACCACGGAAAGATTATGTTCCACCATCAAAATGGTGCGTCCGGCCGACACACGCTTGATCAGCTCGGTCACACGACCAATATCTTCGTGGCCCATGCCTTGCGTCGGTTCGTCGAGCAACATCATTTCCGGTTCCAGTGCCAAAGTCGTCGCAATTTCCAACGCGCGTTTGCGCCCATAAGGCAAATCGACGGTCTGCGTATCGGCAAATGAACCTAAGTCCACCGATTCGAGCAATTCCATCGCACGGCCATTCAATTGATCAAGCGATTTTTCCGATTTCCAGAAATGAAATGAGGTGCCGAGTTTGCGCTGTAAACCAACGCGCACATTTTCCAATACCGTCATATGGGGAAACACGGCAGAAATCTGGAACGAGCGGATCAAACCGCGGCGCGCGATTTGCGGCGGCTTTTCCGGGGTGATATCGATGCCGTTGTAAATAATATTACCGCGCGTTGGCGCGTGAAATTTGGTCAGCAAATTGAAGCATGTCGTCTTGCCCGCGCCATTGGGACCGATCAGCGCGTGGATGCTGCCGCGCTTCACTTTAAGATTGACGTTATCAACGGCGGTGAAGCCTTTGAAGTCTTTGCACAGGTTTTGCGTTTCGAGAATTACGTCGCTGGTCATACTTTTTTCGCTATGAAATATTTATTACTTGTAAGGGACGTGTAATCTAATTCAGGCACGTTTTTTTTCGACGCCTCATTGATAGTTCATGCTACACAAGCCCCCTTGCGCAAGCAAGACTTGCTTTGCTTATTGCACTATTGCATCGCCGCAACTCTTCGCGCACACTCTACTGCGGCGCAAACCAATAGTCATCACGCGCGCAATAATTTTTTAACTAATTGATTATATTAAGGTTTTAACATGCAAGATTTACACGGCTACTACCTCGAAGATTTAACCGTCGGCATGACCGGCGCCTACGCCAAAACCATCACCGAAGCCGACATCATTTTATTCGCCGGGATATCCGGCGATAATAATCCGATGCACCTGAATGAAGAGTTTGCCAAACAGACCATGTTCAAAACGCGCATCGGCCACGGCATGCTCACCGCGAGTTTGATTTCCACCATCGTCGGCACGCGCATACCCGGGCCCGGCGCGGTGTATCTCGGCCAAACTATGCGCTTCAAAGCGCCGGTCAAAGCCGGCGACACCGTGCGCGCCGAAGCGACAGTGAAAGAAATCAACTTGGAAAAAAAACGCGTTGTCCTCGATACGATCTGCACCGTGAATGGCAAAGTCGTGCTCGACGGAGAAGCAACTTGCCTGGTCGATAGACGTGCCGACATCGTCGCCGTGCAAAAAGCGATTGAAGCCTTAGCGCAATAACTCAGCTATGAATAAATCCGATACTCACGCACAAAACGACGCGACATTATTGCGCCAGGATCAAGCGGGCATCACCACGCTTACACTGAATCGACCGAGGCAATACAACGCCCTGTCGAACGCGTTGCTCGATGCCTTATTATTGGAATTGAATAAAATCGCTGACGACAAATCTGTTCGTGTAATCGTCATCGCCGGCGCAGGCAAAGCCTTTTGCGCCGGGCATGACCTAAAAGAAATGCGTGCAAATTACGATCTAGGCGCCGCCGAAACGCTGTTCAAAAAATGCAGCGAGGTGATGACCAAGCTCACGCAACTGCCGCAACCCGTCATCGCCAAGGTTCACGGCATGGCCACCGCTGCCGGCTGCCAACTGGTCGCGCAATGCGATCTCGCCCTGTGCAGCGACAACGCCAGTTTCGCCACTAGCGGCGTCAATCTCGGTTTATTCTGCTCGACGCCCGGCGTCGCCCTCGCGCGCAACTTGCCGCGCAAACAAGCAATGGAGATGTTATTGACTGGCGATTTCATAGCCGCACAAACCGCCTTGCAACGCGGGCTGGTGAATCGCGTTGTCGCTATTGAAAAACTTGATGCGGCAATATATGAACTCGCGCAAAGCATCCTCGCTAAACCCGCCGACGTGATTGCGCTGGGCAAGAAATTATTCTATGAACAAATCGAATTAGGATTAAGCGCCGCTTATGACAAAGCCAGCAAAGTGATGGCGTGTAATTTCATGTTGCCAGAGGCGGCTGAAGGTGTGGATGCGTTTATGCAAAAGCGCAAACCGGATTGGAACCAGTAGGCTGGGCTGATAAGCCCAGCAACGGACTTGGTCCCGAGCAATGCTGGGTTTATCAACCCAGCCTACTTTTGCAGAGATTGGGGTAAATATAATGCGACTACATTTTATTGGGGTTTCTTTCATTCTAGCGGCTTGCGCGGCAACTCCAGTAATTGAGCCTTTAGTAATGACCGTCTCGAACTCAGGTTACGAAGTTAAAGGCGTCGGTTACTCGACACAGGAGGAACTTAAGCAGGCCTTGATCAAGTTGCAAGCAAAAGAAGTACGACTGTCGATCAATCGCGGCACCTCATACGATAAAGTTTCCCAAGCATTAGAGGGCATACGTGATGCTGGTGCTGCAGTAGGTTTGATGGGTAGTAAAGAATAAAGGATTGTGCAAGTCCTAAGCCGACAGGCGTTCCGATATATAGAAATATGACCATATCGCTTGTCAGAGCGCGATGAGAACAAAGACTTTTTTAGTTATCTGATATTGCGGGGCTTCGAATAACTTTGCCGGGGGTGGCCCGGCAAAGTCATTCATCGCGCGAACCTTTCAGGTATATTTACTGCGGTAGTGTTGTAGGCTGGGCTGGAAAGCCCAGCAACGGACTTTGTAATGGGCAATGCTGGGTTTATCAACCCAGCCTTCGGGATAAATTAAGAAACTTCCATACTAGCCTGCACACATCGCAACACACCATAATCATATACACCACCTAAAGCCTCAAACACCGGCTTAAGCGCCGCGTTCTCGCTGCCTGCGTCGAGTATCGCTTGTTTTATTTGCTTGATCTGCGTTTCTTCCAGTGCTAAAACTTCGCTGACTTCCACTTCCCCCGCCGCGATGGCTTGAGCAATATGCGAATAAATAGTCGTGGCTCTTAATCCGCGAGATTCTGCAATGTCATCTGGTGTGAGTCCAGTTTTGAGTAAACGCAGAGTTTCGCTCGCCGTATCGTTCAATCCGCTTACATTGAATTCTTTAGTCGAAGCGGCGCTGACGGAAGGCGCTTTGTAAGCACGATTGCCATCACCATGTTCTGCTATCACCGCCAAAAATATCTTGCCGAACTTTTCCAATTTCTTTTCGCCCACGCCGACTACGTCGCCCATTTCTTCCATGGTGCGTGGTTGGGTTGCGTGCATGTCGCGCAGCGTGCTGTCGTGGAAAATCGCGAAAGGCGGCACACCCTGCTCTTGCGCCAGCTTCAAACGCGCGGCGCGCAAGGCTTCCCACAAGGCATCGGTCGGTGAGGCAACGCTTGCGCCACTGCTGCTACGTTTGCCTTTGCTGTTGCGCTTGTCCGCGTCTTTGCGGAAGGCCATCGTTTGCTCGCCCTTTAAAATCGGGCGACTGGCGGCGGTGAGTTTGAGTCCCCCGTAAGCTTCAGCATCGGCTTCGAGATAACCCGCAGCGACCAACTGGCGGAACACGCTTTGCCATTGCGTCGTGGTGTAATTTTTACCAATGCCGAAAACCGGCAAACGATCATGATCCCATTGCGTCATTTTCGGTGTAGATTTTCCCATCAACACGTCGGTGAGATGCCCTGCGCCGAATCTTTGTCCTGTACGATAGGCGCACGACAGCGCCATTTTCGCCGCCTCGGTGCCGTCCCAGGTTTGTGGCGGCTCGATGCAGTTGTCGCAATTGCCGCAGGGCGTGGTGCGCACTTCATCGAAATAACCGAGCAAGGAAATTCTGCGGCAACTGGTCGATTCGCAAAAACCCAGCAACGCGTCGAGCTTGTTACGCTCGACGCGTTTACGCTCTTCGTTCGCTTCGCTGTTATCGATCATTTGCTTCAACATGACGACGTCGCCGATGCCGTAAGCGAGCCATGCCTCGGCCGGTTCGCCGTCGCGCCCGGCGCGGCCGGTTTCCTGATAATAACTTTCCATGCTTTTAGGTAAATCGAGATGCGCGACAAAGCGCACATCGGGTTTGTCGATGCCCATACCAAACGCTATCGTCGCCACCATGATGATGCCGTCTTCGCGTAAAAAACGTGCTTGATTATTGCGGCGAGTTGAAGCATCCAGCCCGGCGTGATACGGCAACGCATTGAAGCCTTGTCGGTTCAGCCATTCGGCATTCTCTTCGACTTTTTTGCGTGATAAACAATACACGATGCCGGCTTCACCGCTATGGCCTTCCTGCAAAAACTCGGCTAGCTGTTCGCGCGCAGAATTTTTCAGCGTCACGCGATAGCGGATATTCGGTCGATCAAAACTCGACACAAATTGACGCGCTTCATCCAAAGCAAGACGCTGAATAATTTCTGTACGCGTCAGCGCATCAGCGGTAGCTGTGAGCGCGATTCGTGGAATGTCAGGAAAGCGTTCGTGCAAAATTGACAGCGCGACATATTCCGGACGGAAATCATGGCCCCATTGCGATACGCAATGCGCTTCGTCAATGGCGAACAGGGAAACTTTGGCGCGTGCGAGTAACTGCAAAAAGCGCGGAGTGGTCAACCGCTCCGGCGCGACATACAGTAAATCCAGTTCGCCTTTGAGCAATTGCTGTTCGACTTTCGACGCTTCATTCGCATCTAAACTCGAATTCAAAAACGCCGCTTTCACGCCCGCCTGGGTCAGCGCATCGACTTGATCTTGCATCAAGGCAATCAACGGCGACACGACGATGCCGACGCCATCGCGCAGTAAAGAAGGAATCTGAAAACACAAAGACTTGCCACCGCCGGTCGGCATCAACACCAAGGCATCGCCGCCCTTATGCACATGCTCAATAACCGCAGCTTGTTCGCCGCGAAACTTGGGATAACCGAAAGTGGTTTGTAGGATTTTTAGGGCGGTGGGCATGAATCACTATTCTGTAGGTTTGTCGCGGACCATCATTAAAGCAGGACCATATTCGGTAACACGCTTATCAAATACCACAAAGCCCGCCTTCTCATAAGCGCGTATCGCAGCAAAATTTGCCGGATCGGGGTCAATGATAACTCGCGGCACGCCTTGCGCGAATAACTTCCGCACAAAAGTATCGACCAATCGCGGCCCATGACCTTTACCTATGAAGTCAGGATCTCCGATAGAAAGATCGATACCTATAGTTCCCGTCGGTTGGTCTTGATAGGGATGATTGATTTCCAGATGTGGATCGTAACTTTGAATATAACTAATCGGCTTGCTGTTGCATTCGACAATGTAAGGCCAAACGGAAACACTATGGATATGCGATTTGATGTCGTCGAGTTCTTGCTGCAAATCATTGCCCCACCATTTCGCGACGTGTGGTGTTTTCAGCCATGCTGCGATCATCGGTAAATCTTGGAGACTTACGGGACGAAAAGTGTATTGATTTGATGGGCTTTTAGACATTCATAAATAATTCAATTAAAGCAATAAGTTATGCATAATTCGATGTTGCTGATTTCTCACTTTTGCATAAGAAATTTTCGCACTAATTGTATCTGTGCCTCATCCATCAACATCGGCGCATGTCCGGTGTCGGCGATTTCAACTGAATGCACATTCGCTTTGCCTTGCTTCATTTTTTCTAGCGTATCGGGCAAGAGCAAATCGGAATTCGCGCCGCGCGTGATCAGCACCGGGCAAGTCACGTTATTCCAGATCGGCCACAGCAACACATCATTCTGCGGAAATTTGAATGGCAAACTAATGTCGGGGTCGTAATTGAAGTGGAATTTACCGTCGGCTTTTTTGATGGCCATGTGTTCAGCCAGATGTCGCCATTGCGCATCAGTCAACGGGCCGAACGGCGCACTGATGACGCGCATATTTTGTTCCAAAGCTTCGATGCTATCGAAAGCGGGATCCGCGCCGACGTACGCGCCGATACGTTCCAGCGAAGATTTCGGGATAAAGGCACCGACATCATTCAACACTATTTTTTTAATCGGCGACTTGGGCTGAGAGGCGATGAACATGCCTATCAAGCCGCCCATCGACGTACCGACCCAATTTACCGTCTCCACATTCAGCCGCGCAATCAGCGCCGCCATGTCCGCCACATAAAGTGGATAAGCGTAGTCTTCTTTGTGCGTCAGCCATTCGCTCTGCCCGCGACCGGGCACATCAGGACAAATCACCCGGAAATCTTTTTCCAATCCACGCGCTAGAAAATCAAAGTCACGCCCGTTGCGCGTGAGGCCGTGAACACACACGACCACATCAGGATTTTTTTCATCGCCCCACTCGGTGTAAGCGACGCGATGAAACCCATGTGGGCCGAGCGCGGAAAAATATTTTGACTGCATAGAGATCAGCCCGCTTGCACGTCAAGCAATTCCACTTCAAACACCAGCGTCGCGTTCGGCGGTATCACCCGCCCTGCGCCTTGCGCGCCGTAGCCGAGTTGTGGCGGGATGGTCAGCTTGCGCACGCCACCGATTTTCATCCCTTGCACGCCTTCGTCCCAACCTTGAATGACACGACCTGCGCCGAGCTTGAAGGGAAATGGATCGTTGCGATCTTTGCTGGAATCGAACTTGGTGCCGTCGGTCAGCCAGCCCGTGTAATGCACTGAGGCGATTTGTCCGGCTTTGGCTTCTGCGCCTTCGCCGACTTTGCTGTCTTCTATCATGAGGCCGCTGGCGGTGGTAATTGTTGTCATTATAACTCCTTGATTAAGTTGAATATTTAAGCGGGCTATTATGGGACATAACAGCCCGCTAATTGGGCGATAGCATACCGCAAAGCGTGGGTTTATTGCGCTTTACTGAACACC
>JAYVJD010000255.1:0-3138 GCA_043769625.1 Pseudomonadota bacterium
CGCTGGAACCTAAATCCAGTGCGTCTACCAATTCCGCCACCCTCGCCCATGTCGCTAGTGTATATTATCGGGGTGCTTCTGTCAGCCGAATCGTCTTTATCATTTGGGTAATATCCTTAAAAAAACTAGGTTTTTCACGCACTTGTGAACTCAATCGCATCCCCCACCGCCGGCTCATTTGAGTCCGGACATTACGAAAATTTCCCCGTTGCCTCGATTTTGATGCCGCGCAAGCTGCGTCATCCAGTCCAAGTCATCTATGCGTTTGCACGCAGCGCGGACGATTTTGCCGATGAAGGCGACATGACCGATGCAGTGCGGCTCGCCAATCTGGAAAACTATCGGCAGGAATTAAAAAAAATCGAAGCGGGTGAAATAAGCTCATCCGGCCTATTTAATGCTCTGTCCGCCGTCATCGCTCAACACCAATTGCCGCTACAAGCGTTTTACGATTTACTCGACGCGTTCAGTCAAGACGTAGTGCAAAAACGCTACGCCCATTTTGACGAGCTGATGGAATATTGTCGCCGCTCGGCCAATCCGGTCGGCAATTTAATGCTGCATTTATATCAACAAGCTACGCCGGAAAATCTGCTGCTGTCCGACGCCATTTGTAGCGCGCTGCAATTAATTAATTTCTGGCAAGACGTGGAAATTGATTACGTCAAACCACGAATCTATATTCCGCAAACCGATTTGCAACGCTTTGAAGTCAGTGAAAAACAGATCGGCGAAAAAGTCTATGACGATAAATTCCGTGAACTCATGCTGTTTCAAATTCGGCGCGCACGCAATTTGATGTTATCCGGCGAGCCGCTCGGCCGCATCCTCACCGGCCGCATTGGGCTGGAAATGCGCTTGATCATCCAGGGCGGACTTCGCATTCTTGAATTACTCGAGCAGCATGAAGGCGACGTGTTTCAGCACCGCCCAAAACTGCAACGTAAGGATTGGGCAGTGATGGCTTGGCGCGCGCTATAATAGCTGAAAATTTATTGCTCCTATCATGACCCCAGACGAATACGCCCAACAAAAAGCCGCGCAGAGCGGCTCCAGCTTTTATTACAGCTTCTTATTTTTACCGCCGGATAAACGCCGCGCCATCACCGCGTTTTATGCGTTCTGTCGTGAAGTCGATGACGTCGTCGATGAAACGCAAGATGTCAGCGTCGCGCGCACCAAGCTTGCTTGGTGGCGCACCGAAGTGGTCAATATTTACCAAGGCAACCCGCAACATCCCGTGGGCAAGGCTTTGCAATCGGTCGTAACGCAATTCAATATTCCGCAAGAAAAATTGCACGAAATCATCGACGGTATGGAAATGGATTTAACCCATCATCGCTACGCCGATTTCCAAGCGCTGCAACGCTATTGTTATCTGGTCGCCTCAGTCGTCGGCCAGGTTTCCGCAATGATCTTCGGTTATACCGATAAAAAAACTTTGGATTACGCGCATGATCTCGGCATGGCATTCCAGCTCACCAATATCATCCGCGACGTCGGCGAAGACGCGCGCCGCGACCGCGTTTATATTCCGCAAGACGAGCTGGCGCAATTCAATTTGCAAAGCAGCGATATTCTGAATACGAAATATTCGGACAACTTCAGCAAGCTGATGCAATTTCAAACCGCCCGTGCGCAAGAATTTTACGCCACCGCTTTTGCCGCCCTGCCCGCTGCTGATCGCAAAACACAGCGCGCCGGATTAATCATGGCGTCGATTTATCGCACGCTATTGAACGAAATTGAAAAAAAGCAATTTCAAGTTTTGCATCAGCGCATCGCGCTCACGCCGCTTTGCAAATTGTGGCTGGCGTGGAAAACCTGGGTGAAGAGCTAAATGCGCGTCGGCATCATCGGCGGTGGCTGGGCTGGCGTCGCAGCGGCAGTAGAACTGAGCGCGAAAAAAATTCCGATCACTGTTTTTGAAGCCGCGCGCGATGCCGGTGGCCGCGCGCGCAAAATTCGTTACAACGATCTCGACCTCGATAACGGCCAACATATTCTGCTCGGCGCTTACAGTGAATGTTTGCGCCTGATGAAACTTTGCAACGTCGCTGATGACGCGTTGCTGCGCTTGCCGCTGCAATGGTTTTTTCATCCAGATTTTTTAATTCAGAGCGATGGCTTGGCGGCGACATTACCCGCGCCGCTGGATTTGCTCGGCGCGTTTATAAAAGCGCAAGGTATGACACCGGCGCAAAAGTTTTCCGTCATGCGATTTATGACCGCGATGAAACTGCGCGGCTTCAAATTGAAACAAGATATCACCGTCGCCGCTTTATTGGATGAGCATGAGCAAACAGGAAAATTGCGCGATTGTTTATGGGAGCCGCTGTGCGTCTCCGCGCTCAACACACCGATCAATATCGCTTCAGCGCAAATTTTTTTGAACGTATTGCGCGACGGATTATTCGGCGGCAAAGGCGACAGCGACATGCTGATTCCGCAAAAAAATCTCGGCGAACTCTTTCCGCAGCCGGCGCTGGATTATGTTGCGCAAATGGGCGGCGAAGTGCGCTCTGGCGTATCAGTGTCGTCCATTCGCCCCATGCAATCCGGTTTTGTCGTCGCGACGCGCGACGATGAGAACGCTTTCACTCACATCATCTGCGCCGCAGGCCCGCATCAAGTCGCGTATTTGATTGAAACTATTCCTGCGCTACAACCGACTTTACGTCAAATTGAAACGTTCGAATACGAACCCATTGTCACAGTATATATTCAATATAATCAACAACTTAAAATAAATCATCCCATGACAGGATTGAATGGCGGCGTGGTGCAATGGATCTTCGATCGGGAAAAGTTATCTGGCCACAAAGGTTTGCTCGCCGCTCTCATCAGCGCATCGGGCGCGCATCGTGAATGGAATGGCGACGAGCTGGCACAAAAAGTCATCGCAGAAATCGCACAGCTTTTTCCGCAGCTCGGCACACCCCTTTGGCATAAAGTCATAGCAGAAAAACGCGCAACGTTTTCGTGTCGGCCGAATATGTCGCGTCCGCATAACGCGACACCACTGAAAAATTTTTATCTCGCCGGCGATTACACGCTCAGCGACTATCCGGGCACGCTCGAAGGCGCAGTGCGCAGCGGCGTACAGTGCGTACAACTCATTCTTGATTCAGCCAAACA
>JAYVJD010000256.1:0-3131 GCA_043769625.1 Pseudomonadota bacterium
TCCACTCAATAAATTCTACTGCGCAAAAGTACAACTTTCTGTAAGCACTTCGACTGCTGACCTTGCAAGATCAACGCATTGCCGCACCGAGGTTTATAACGTAGCGTTGGTTTTCCGTTGCCTCAATAGCCTGCTGATAGTCACCGATATTCCCGATCTGTATTATCATTACATATGCGAATCCATAGCCAAACCGAATGCCAATGAACCAAGTCGTTACAGTGAAACAATTGATTTATGGAATACTAATAATACAGACCGACGGGCCTGGTGAATAACTGTTAACCATTTCAAAAATACGCATGCGTTATCAGGGAAAAATTACAAGCTGGAAAGACAATCAAGGGTTTGGGTTTGTTACTCCGAACGGCGGTGGTGAAAAAGCATTCGTGCATATAAAAGCCTTTTCTGGTCGCTCACGGAGACCCATTGAAGGCGATCTCATCACCTATGAACTGGCAGCCGATGAGAAGCGTCGTTTCCAAGCAGAAAATATTCGGTTTGTTGGTGAGCGGCCGACTTCGACCGCCACACATAAAAAAAGGTCGTTTGACACCATTTTTGCTATTCTATTTTGTTCTTTTCTAACATTGGTAGTGCTTATGGGTCGGCTCCCGTTCCCTATGCTTGGCGTGTACTTGGCAGCGAGTATTCTCGCTTTCCTTGCGTATGCAATAGATAAATCAGCGGCACAAAATAATCGCTGGAGAACTCAAGAAAGCACGCTGCACTTATTCGGAATTGCTGGCGGCTGGCCTGGCGCTTTGCTCGCACAGAAAACGTTACGTCATAAGTCGAAGAAAGAAGAGTTCCAAACAGTATTTTGGGCTACGATTATTATTAATTGCATTACACTGGGCTGGCTTCTCACAAAAAGCGGCTCTACGTTTTTAAGTACCATCCTTGGCTACGCAACATAAATGGCTAACGAATCATTCAATAGGGCAACGCGACAGGCACTGACACTTCCATGGCTAAGTGTCGAGCAGTCGCTTAAGCTCAAACGCTTAATAATATTTTTCCGAGAGTAAGCCTTGACTCAGCAAACCACATTGATCACCGGCGCATCGTCCGGCATCGGCATGGAGTTGGCGCGAGTGTTCGCGCAGAACGGTCAGCCTTTGGTGCTCGTGGCGCGCGGCGTAGAT
Organism: Pseudomonadota bacterium; assembly: GCA_043769625.1. Taxonomy (GTDB): domain Bacteria; phylum Pseudomonadota; class Gammaproteobacteria; order Burkholderiales; family JBEEJL01; genus JBEEJL01. The sequence goes on from JAYVJD010000256.1 coordinate 1,149, forward strand.
AAGCTGGAAGAATTGGCGCGCGAGTTGCGCTCGAAACATAACATTCGTGCTGAAATCGTGGGTGCCGACTTAACTCAGCCAAGTGCGTCGGAACAGATCGTCAAAACGCTTGCGGAGCGAAATCTAACAATCGATATTTTAGTCAACAACGCCGGATTCGGCGAGCGCGGGCCTTTCGCGCAAATCGATACGCAGCGCCAACTCGATATGATTCAAGTGAACATCACCGCCGTCGCGCATCTCACTCGATTACTTTTGCCGGGGATGATTCAGCGTAACGCGGGCGGCATTTTGAATGTCGCGTCAACCGCCGCGTTTCAAGGCGGGCCGAACATGACGATGTACTACGCGACCAAGGCGTTTGTGCTGTCGTTTACCGAAGCGCTGCATGAAGAAGTCGCGGGGACAAACGTTCATGTCTCGTGCTTATGCCCCGGTCCGACGCACACGGGATTCGTCGCGGCTGCCCACATGGAAGGCGTAAATCTATTAAAGATGGGCACGGAAACTGCCGAAGCGGTCGCGCAAGTCGGCTACGCGGCGTTCATGAAAAATAAGGCGGTTGCTATTTCCGGTTTCAAAAATAAGTTAATCGCATTTTCCACACGCCTAGCGCCGCGCTCAGTCGCGCGCAAAATCGCGAAAGCACTGAACGCGTAGTTTTCGCTGGCGCGCCACGAGAAATAAAAAACCTAATTCAGTTTAGCGAAAAATCGCTCGAATCGCGGCTGATAGAAATTGTAAACGTCTAACGATACCAACAAGCGGCTCGCCCGGCCGACAATTTGATCGCGAGGCACAAAGCCGATGTACCGTGAATCCTTGCTGTTATCGCGGCTATCGCCGAGCATGAAATAGTGATCCACAGGAATCTTTCTCTGGCCCAAAGAGATCCAACTACTTTGGCATTGCATGCGGCGACTTCGTTTTGTCGACTGCGGGCCACCGCTCTGTCGATACTGGGAGCAACGTTTCTTTGCCCGTTAAGCGCTCAATTTTGATCGCATAAACGCAAATATCATCCAGTCGCGGATAAAACCCTTTCGGGCGATCCCAAGATTTGTCGGCGTATTTGGCCATGAGTTCGTCGCAAAAGCGTTGTTTGATATCTATCGATTCGATGATACGAATGTTGCCGAACGCGATCACGCTCCAGTAGGCAAGCGCGGAATCGCACTCGAAGCGGCCGTATGGATAGACTTCGTTGGCCTGATCCACTTCGAAGCACATGTGGGAATTGTGTTCGACGTTCATTCTAAGGTGCCCGTGCGCATTGGAATTGTGAACAAAAATTTCGCCGTCCATCATGACGAACAATAAAGGAAGGCAATAGGGGTAGCCATCTGCACCGATGGTCGAGAGCCGTCCTGAGAATGCTGCGGTCAGTGCCTGCATCGCGCGCTCGGCGGTCATCATCTTGTCGGCACGACGCATGGGTGGGGAAGCGCTCACGATAATTTTCCTCCTGAGTTACGGCGCCCATTGGATCGACGCAACGTAGTCCGCTGAAAAATTAAGCCGTTCGGCCAAGGCGCGAAGTTTGGCAGCATATTCGGGATTGCGTTCATCGTGCGCGGGCGGATCAACGAGACTAAAGCATAGCGGCGCAATTATTTCGCCATTTTCGAGTTGCGCTATCAGCGCTTCTGGCCGATAAGACTGAACATCGTATGCGGAATAAAGGTGCTCCAGATCAATATGGGAAAGCGATGCGACCATTCCGAAAACGCGGCTAGATTGCGCGGCAACCAGTGTGGCGCGATCGCCGATCCGTAGCTCAAAATCTGCCACAAACGCTGGACGCATTTGCGTTGTCGTCACGCCTTTAGTTCGGAGTAATTCCTCGTCCATAAAGAGACCGCAGAAGAAAATGTTGACCGTTCTCATGGCATTCTCCGAAGAGAAGAAACGACTTTAGTCCAACGTAATAAACGACGATTTCCTGGGCTTGCCCGCAACGGCACGGCTGATATGCCCTTGCCC
>JAYVJD010000257.1:0-8386 GCA_043769625.1 Pseudomonadota bacterium
GTTACGGCGCGCAGTGGCGAGGTAATTTTAGGCGGATTGCCGTTGTTCGCGTCGCGTGATTTTTCGCAGCCGGGCGCTGCAGCGGGTACGGCGCGTCGCGGTAGGCCGGCCATGACGAAAATTCTTTGCATATCGCTCGGCCAGAATTCAAATATTTCGCTATGCGTGGTGTTGGTATCAAATGGCGGGCAGGCGCTGAGGCCGCTGCGGTTATCAATCATCACGGCGCGATGCAGCGTGCTGATTTTGATCGGCGACTTGCCCGGGATAAACCAGGTTTTGGATTTGTTCGGGCAATGGCTATTGGGCAAATCGCCAGAGGCGGTGCAAATTTCTACCTGCTGAATATCGGCTGGGGTTTGATTGCGCGGCGATTTCAAATGCGGGCGCTCGGCATTGATGCCGTCGGCGATTTGGAAAAATAAGGGCGCGGCCATTTGTACGCCGATCAGTTGTGCGTTGCCTTCGCCTTCGAAATTTCCTAGCCACACGGCCAACACATACGGGCCGAAACCGCCGACCGTCCACGCATCGCGGAAGCCCCAGGAGGTGCCGGTTTTCCAGTAGATCGGCAAGTCGTGCAGGGAAGTATGAAACGGGCTATCTGGGCGCGGATTATGTTTCAGCATATCAAGCGTGATAAAGCTGGCGGCCTCGCTGACGAGGGAGGTGCCTTCCGCTTTGGCGTCGCTGTCGAGATAGCGTAAAGGTTTGAGCTTGCCGCCATTGGCGAGCATGGCGTAGAGCGCGGTCAATTCCTCCATCGTCACTTCGCCGCCGCCTAACACGAGGGACAGTCCGTAATGTTTTTCCGATTTAAGTTCGGCGATTTGCGCTGCGCGGAGAAAATCATACAGCGATGGTTTGCCGAGTTTGGCCGAGATGGCGACAGCGGGGACGTTGCGACTGCGGATTAATGCATCCTGCGCCGCGATCGGCCCGAGGAATTCACCGTCGAAATTTTCCGGGCTGAAGGGGCCGAACGAGGTCGGCGCGTCTTTCAGAATCGTCTTCGGATGCAGAATGCCCTGATCGAGCGCCAGCGCATAAACGAACGGCTTCAACGCCGAGCCGGGCGAACGTTTGGCTTGCGTGCCGTTTACTTGGCCGCTGATCGACGCATCAAAAAAATCCGCCGAGCCGACTGACGCCACCACCGCCATATTGCGTGTATCGACCAACATCGCAACGGCATTTTTGACGCCGACGCGTTGCGCGCGCTTGAGGTAGTCGCGGATTTGTCGTTCCAGCAATCGTTGTAATTTCAAATCCAACGTCGTAATCACGTTGACGCCAGCGGGTTGTTTTGCCAGCACGGCATCGACGAAATGCGGCGCGTGAAACGGCAGCGCCTTGGCGTCTTTTAAATTCAACGGCAAGGCCATCAGCTCGCGTTGTTGTGCCGCGTCAGGATATTTCGCTACCCATTTTTCGAATAAGGCTTTACGCGCCAGCCAGATCGGGCTTTGCGCGTCGGCGTGGAGTGCGCGACGTTGCGGGCTTTGCGGAATCACCGCCAGCGCCAGCGCTTCGAGCAAACTGAGTTGCAGCGACGGCTTGTTAAAATAAATCAGGCTGGCAGCGGCCACGCCTTCGACGTTGCCACCATACGGTGCGAGGTTGAGATAGGCTTCGAGGATGTCTTGTTTCGAGTAGCGAATTTCTAACTCGCATGCACGCGCGATTTGTTCCAGCTTGCCGAGAATATTTTTCGACTGGATTTTGTAGCGCATGCGCGCGAGCTGCATGGTCAGCGTCGAAGCGCCTTTACGCCGCCCACCGCCTAAAAAAGTTTGGTAGCCGCCACGAAGTAGGGCGATTGGATTCACGCCGGGGTGCCAATGAAAATAACGGTCCTCATGCAACAATGTCGCGGCTATTAATTGCGGCGACATTTCTTTTAGCGGCACCCACAAACGATATTTTTCATCGTCCGATAAGGTGAGGCGCAAGAGTTTATGCTGCGCATCATAAATCGCCGTCGATGAGCTATAGCTTTGCGCCAGCGAAGGTTTAGGCGCAACGCGTAATAGGAGCAACACAAGAAAAACCCCGAGCAACAGATAGGCCCAGTGAGGAATATAGAATTTGCGCGCAAACAAAAATGAACGCAAAGATTTCATGGATTTAAACCTGCTGAATCACCGCGATGGAGTCGCGGTGATGGCTATTAAATAGAATATTTTTGCTGCAAATAACTATAATTTAACTATTTGATTATATTAACTATTTTATCATTTCACCACGCTGATTTTGCCGCCTAATGATTTGGCCTGAATCGCGCGGTTGTACATTGATTCGCCATACGTCGGCGGCACATTAAAGATGCCGACGTTGGTGGCTTTGATGCGATACACATATTCGCCGATGCTACGATTCACCGAGCCGTAAATGATAATCCGATCCTCGCGCACATCGGCGTATTCCATATTGAAGTTGGCGACGACGCGGCCAATCGGCGGTTGCCATTGTTGATCTTGCGCGCCATCCGCGCCTTCGCCGCCGTCTCCCTCGCCTTCATTGCCTTCGCCGTCCATGCCATCTTCCCGGTTTCTTGGGCGATGTCTGCGTGCATCTTCATCGTCCTCCGCGTCGGCTTCGGTTCTGGCGACTGAGTTCGGCACATGGCGCGAGCCGGCTTGCGATGGCGCGCTTTCCGTCTTGACGCGCGGCTCAGCGACAATTTCAAATCCGCCCGGAAGCAAATCGACGATCGCGATGTTGGGCATAGATTCTTCGGTGAGAGAGCGCATTTTTACATGCACTTCGATTTCTTCGCCGAGTTTCACTTTGCTGATTGGCTTGCCCGCGAGGTCGGTGTATTCGCGCAAAACATCCAGGCCATTCGACACAATCGCTTTGGGCAAACCGCGCTCAAAGCCCGCTTGCGACAACATGGTATAGACGTTGAAATCGCCGCTGCTTTCAAATTCTACTTTGGTCGAGTCCGCTTTGATCGGCACCTTGGGGAACAACCCGACGCTTAAAGTCAGCTCGGTTGGCGAGCCAGCCTTATCAATTTCGCGCATGGCAAATTTTGCGCTGTCCGTCATCGACGCGGTTTGTGCGTAAGCATCGATCGCCATGATGGTATAGGCCGACGACAACGTATTGTAATGCCCGCGCTGGATCGGTCCGACCAAGTTGGACAATGCCGTGGACGGGAGCTTTTGCGCCCGCGCGGGGAAGTGTTTCGACATGATGTAAATATACACCGCATCGCCGACCAGGTTGTCGTAGTAATACTCAAAGCGTCGGTCGGGTTGGCCGAGTTTGTAGCTATCCAAAGTTGAGTTGGCGAGACGATCCTGCTTCATCAATTGATACGACGCGGCTAAATAGACCGCAGCAACATCGTTACGCCATTCTTTGGCATATGCTTGTTCCAGTCGTTTTTGTAACGCGGCGGCGTAGTTGGTCGTAACAATACCTTGACGCGTGAGCAAATAAATCGCGTAGGCCGAGAGGCGTGACTGATAAATTGAGTTGCCTTCCTGATTGGCGGCGCTTTGCAAATAATTCTGGCTGTTCTTCAGCATATCCGGCGGCACAGCAAAGCCGCGATCACGCGCTTCCAATAAAAAGTGCGTGGCATATACGCTGGCGAAATCATGCGAGCCGTGCGAGCCGGGCCATAAACTGAAGCCGCCTTCGGAATTTTGTCGCCCACGTAATTGGCTGATAATCGATTGGATCGATTCTTTCGCATGCGCAGGGGAGAAACCAAACTCCGGGCGATTACTCAACACCACGGCCGGAATGCCTTGGCTGGATAACTGCTCAGTGCAACCATGCGGAAACTTTTCCAGATAGCTGGTCAAGCCTTGCGCCATCGACAGCGGCAGCACCGACATCCCGGCTTCGACTTTGCGATATTCCGGGAACAGATCCAAATCGATCGGCGTCTGGATTTTGCCATTCCGCACATTGTTAATGGTGAAAGCGGTGGTGAATGGTTGCACCGGACGAATGCTGATGTCAGTCGCAATTTTGCCGGTCTTGCCGCCCAGCGCGGTGGAAAAATTCAACGAGCCGGAGCCGAGAATTTCCTTCGCGCGTAATCGATAGACAGCGACGCCTTCGCGCATTTCGCCAATCTTCAACTCAGTTTTCGGCGCACCCATGATGGCGAAATGATTCGATGTCGCCAAGGTCAGAGCGACCATCGCGTCTTTACCCGAGCCCACGACGTTATTGGCGACGGCGACACTGACATCGAATTCATCGCCCGGCGCCACCGTGGTTGGTGGGTTCGGGTTGATGACAAAGTCGCCGCGAATCTGCGCTTTCTTCTGCAGCGTGCCGACGGTATCGTCGTTCACCGTCACCACCATCACGCGCAAGGTGCCGTTGAAATAATCCGGCACGTTATAGACTAATTCTTTTTCTTCCGGCCCGGTATCAATCACCCCGGACCAATACGCGACGGGCTTGTCGCGCTTACGTTTGAACGGATTAAGATGTTTGCCGATCGCGCCTGCCTTGTCGCCGCCCGGCGCTGCAGCGGCCATCAGACGTTTGAATTCCGGCAAAATCAAATCCAGAATCTGGCTGGTGCGCACTTCAAGCGCCCGTTTTTGGAAAAAATAACTTAACGGGTCTGCGCCTTTGTAGGCAGCCACCTGCAAAATGCCTTCGTCCACCGCGAACACCACCGCGCGTGACGCTTGGTCGGTCTTGATTTTCATTTTGAACGGCTCGCCCGGCTTGGCTAAGTCGCTCGCGATGAGCTGTACTTTTTCTTTGCGCTTATCAATGTTGACGGTAAATGGCGCAACGCCGTGGCTCATCGGGCTGGTGAATACTTCGTCCGAATTAAAATCGCGCACGAAGGTTACAGTGACATAACCATTGCCTTCGAGACCGGCCGGCAATTTAATTTTCTGGATGCTATTGGTCGTGGTGGTTTTGAACCAGCGATAAGCATGTACGCGTTCACGTTCAATAGTAATCAAACCGGAGCCGACATACGGCGCACGGATTTGCATTTCGACTTCTTCTTCCGGGCCGAAGTCGGGTTTGTTCAGCGTAATTTGTAGTTCAGCATTTTTTTCCATCGAGCGGCTGACATTGCCTTCGGCGGCGACGTTGTAATTAATCTGGCTCAGCTCGAGGCCTTTTTCGTCTTTCAATACCAGGGTGAAATTGCCCGGCTTATCCGTGGGCAAGGCAATGGTGCTGCCGCTAGCGCTGATCGACGTGGTTTTTTCTCCTACCGTGACATCTTTGTTGATCGATTGATATTTATACGTGTCATTATTTTGTTTAGTGATCACCGAAATAAATTTGTGTTCAATTTGCGTCAGCGTCAGTTTCTGAAGCGCAATTTTTTTCACCTTCGGGTCGATCGCGATCAACTCGACTTTTCGCTCGGTGCCTTTTTTTAAATAATGCAAATCGCCATCGGTTTTGTAGCCGACGAGATACGGCATATTCGACACCAACGCGCCCGCTTCGGCGGAAACACTACGGCCGCCTTCCGCTTCAAAATCTTGTGCGACAAAATTGAGGAAATAAGTGGCGCGCTCATACCGTTGCAAGCTGAGTTCAAACGAGGCTTCGCCGCTGTCGCTGGTCATTTCTTCCGTCAGCGTGTCGGTGACATTTTTTTTCGCGCGCTGCGGGTCGAAAAACGTGAAGTCTTTGTGCGAGGGGAAATAGGCGTAGCCCGGCGTTAAGGTGAGGTTGGCAGAGACACGACGATTGGTGGCTGGTGTGCCAAATAAATTTTGCAAATTAATTTTGGCTTTCAGGTTTTCCGGCGATACCCAACCTTCGGCTATTTCGCTGGATAAGTTGGCGCTCATTTTCATGCGGTCTGGTAAAAATTCCTGCACCTTGAAGGTGGTGCCGCCGATTTGCGCGTCTGGCTTGCCGTCTTTGACGATATATAACGTGGCCGAATACACGCCAGTAGGCGAAGTTTCCAGCGTAGTGTGTTTGATTTCTTCAAAGCCCTGCGCGCTGGTTTTAATGCGTTCGCGCTGCACCGTCAGGCCGCGTGCATCATTCACCACGACTTCGAGCGGCAGACTGCCGAGTTTTTGTTTCCAGTCGGTGGCTTTGATAATCATGCCGAGGTTGACCGTGTCGCCCGGGCGATAGATACCACGATCGGAAAATAAATACGCCGATAATCTATCTGCTTGCGGCCCGCTGGCAACCCCGCCGACGTCAAAGCGGCTGAGATCGACCTGACGGTCGTTGCGGTCTATCGGCAGGAAAGATAAATCGCCCGCCTTACGAACCGTGTACGCCACCGCTTGTTGTTCGCGCTTGAAATTTTTAATGTCGGGGAATGAAGCGTGCCCCTCCGCGTCGGTAGTTTGCGACAACAATCCGATACCATTGCGCCCGATAATCTCTACGCTCGCGCCGCTGACCGGATCGCCGGTGGCGACAGATTGAACGAACACGTCTTGACTGCCATCGGCCGCCTTTTTAACCAATACGCCCAGATCGGTGACCAACACAAAGCGTTGGTCAGATTGGCCGGTGGCGGCTTTTTTCACCGGGTCATAGGCTTCCGCTTTGACTAGAAATAAGCCGTACTTGTTGTCATTGGCGTCGAAGTATTTACTTAAATCAAACCCCTGATACTGCGCTTTGACCTCGCTCACTTTGCCTAGCTCGCGCACTTCGGTGTAGCGTTCCGCCAGATTGGTGACGTCGAAGTTGCTGTTGTTGAAATTCGGCCGGCTGAAATTGGTGCCGGCTTGGGTGATCCAGTGTTGGATTTGCGTCGGTAATACGCGCGCAATTTCAAAACGCATGCCGGGGATACTGCGGCCATAGACGGAAATTTTCTTCTCGCCTTTTAGCGCCAGCAATGAGCCTTCCGCCATGATGCGGATTTCTTTCGGATATTGCGGTATGGTCAATATAAACGTGTGATCATCGACCAGCTTGTAGCCGCCAGCGGCTCTCAATCCTTTGCTGACTTTGACATACACCTGTCGCCCGGGATCGGCTTGTAGTTTGAAGCTGTGAACGGAAAGCACTTCTCTTTCGCTGGCGATTGGTTCCAGTTTCATCGACGCCGACGCTTTGAGCACGTCGGCATCGATCGCGCCGGTGTCGCTCCATGAGTAACGTTGTTTGCGTTCTTCTTCCGTCGCTTTGGCCGGATGCTTGGGCAACAACAATGCGGTGACTAAGGGTTGTAATTCTTTTTCGCTTACGCTGGCCGATACGTCGAGTACCAAGACTTGTTCCGGCTCGAAGCGTTCGTTATTGACTAAAGTGATGTCGGCCGCGGCGATACGCAAACTGCCGACGCCCGGCACTTTCACCAGTTGTTCCAGTGCTTGCGTCGTCGCCTCGCCGCCGCGCGCGGCGCGCAGGCCCTTGTCGAGGGTAATTTTTAAATTGGTGTCTTTGTCTGGAATGCCCAATGGCTCGGAATGCACATAAGCATTGAGTTTAAATTTGTCGTAAGTAGTTGTGAATTTGGTGGTTTCGGTGCCGATGCCGAAGGTGCCGGTTTTCTGCCCCTGCATTTGCAGCATGATGCGCTTTTCAAATTCTTTCGGATCGATAGGGTGAGAGAAGGTGAAGGTCGCGACGCCCTTTTTAACGTTCGGATCGGTGGGATCGACATAAAATTCCGACTGGCTGATTTTTAATTCAAATGGTGCGGTTTGAAATTTGAAATCATAGGTATTCAGATTCACGTTATTTTGAATCAGCCCTTTTTTGTCCATCACGACTTTGTATTCTGCACCGACGGCCCAATCATCTTTGGGCGTGAAGATTAGCGTTTGATCATTGCCCCAACGCCATGTGCCGTTGAGTTTCGGTTCAATGGCGATGCCGGTGCTAATGTCTTTACCGACTTTGTCGAGCGGTGCGGCGGACTCGCGGAAATGGATCGTCAATGGCGCGATCACAACTTTATCGCGCGTGATATCCGTCAACGGCGGATTGTCGGTAGAGAACGTCACTTCGTGCGGCGGGATGGGTATCGGGCGGTGTTTGTACCACCAGATGCCGCCGCCAATGACGCTAGCGAACAAGACCAAAGCAATGGCGGTCTTTTGCGTTTGTTTAGGGTTGGCTTTCGCAGTGGCGTGCAGCGCAAGCGATTTATTGCCCACCCAGCCAAACAGTTGAAAAATTTGTTGTAGCCAGCTCGGCGCTTTCCAATCGACTTGGCCGAATACCAGGCGGAGCAGCGGCTGCATATTGGCCCAAAATCTTTTGAAGCCATCGACGATTGCCTGCATGCTGCTCTCCCGGATTATTTTTTAGGTATAGCGTTACTCGCTAGCGCTACTATACGGGAAGTGAATTATTTTTTGCGCACTTCAGCGTTAATTTCCACTACGATCGTTTCGCTGCCGCGTTGCACGCTGAGTTTTAGCGGTACTTTTTCGCCTGCCTTTAA
>JAYVJD010000258.1:0-3109 GCA_043769625.1 Pseudomonadota bacterium
CCTATGAATTGGTCAACGTACAAGGCCAATACAAAGGTATCAAGAACTTAACGCTGACCATCGGCGTAAAGAACTTGATGGACAAAAAACCGCCCGTAACGGATTCACAAGATCACTTCCAAGTGGGCTTTGATCCGACGTACTCAAAGGTCGAAGGCCGTACTTACGCTGTAACGGGTAAGTATCTGTTCTAAGAAATTGTCGTATTGCTGTAACATAAAAGGCGGGGCTCAACCCCCGCCTTTTTTTTGCGAAGAAGTTAACATGGAAAAAACGCTATCGAAATATCTGCACGAGCAGCTCGATCTCAAAACGCTGCATCAGCAGTTCAAGTTGCGTGATCGTTTGCTGGTTCGGGATTTTTTTGCTGAACCGGTTGCGCAGGCCATATATCAAAACATCAGTCAGTTGCCCTGGATGTTCTCTTACCGGCAGGCCAATCAGGATCGTATCCTGTCTCAAACCCATCTGGATGCCCTATCGGATACTGAGCGCATGGCGCTCGGCTCGGGCATTGTCGAAGAAGCCCAACGCAATTTCCAATTTTCTTTTTTCAGCTATTCCTTAGCGGAAGCGGCGGCACGCGGCGACGATCATTTACTCGCGCGCATGACGCGCTATATGGCCGGCGAAGAGTTCATGCAAGCGATGCGTGAGCTGACGGGCGTCGCTGAGATTAAGACCCTGTATGCGCAAGCGACAATGTACACCAACGGCAGCTTCCTCATGCTTCACGATGACAAAGTGAATATTGAAGACCGCAGAATTGCTTATGTGTTGAATTTAACGCCAACGTGGCGTCCCGATTGGGGCGGCTTACTACAATTTACCGATAACAATAGCAATGTAACGGAAACATTCACGCCGCATTTTAATTCTTTGTCGTTATTCACCGTTCCGCAAAATCATATCGTGTCCTATGTTGCGCCATTTGCGACAGCGCCGCGCTATGCGATTACCGGCTGGTTCATCGCCTGAACAAAAAAAGCCCTCAATCGAGGGCTTTTTCTATGGGTAACCGAATAATCGTTCGTTCACTACTGCATATACTGCTCATTCCCCACCAAACCAATCTTGGTCACGTTCAAACGTTGCGCTGAAGCCAGCACGCTGGCGACATATTTGTAATTGGCCTTAGCGTGCGGGCGCAAATGAATTTCAGGTTGGTCGGGCAATGCGGCAACAATTTTGAAGCGTTCTTCCAACGTCGCCTTATCCGGCACGACGGTTTTATTCCAGATGATAGTGCCGTCAAGATCGATGTCGATGCGTTCAATGTCCGGTGGTTTCAGCGGCGGCGGCGGGTTGCCGACCGGCATATTCATATTGACCGAGTGCATTTGAATCGGAATAGTGATGATGAGCATAATCAATAACACTAACATCACGTCGATAAGCGGCGTGGTGTTAATGTCCACCATTACCTCGGGTTCTCCCGATGCATTGCTTGAGCCTACATTCATTGACATACGATTTCCTTCGCTATTACAAAAAATTCAATCAAATGATCTTATTGAACTTTTATTCTTTACTTAGCCGGTGGCTCAATGACAAAACCAATGTGGACAATCCCTGCTCGTTGCACAGTGACGATTACTTTACCCATGGCTTCATACTTGGTGTCCTGATCGCCGCGAATATGCACTTCCGGCTGCGGTTTCATCACGGCTACTTTTTTCAGCCGATCCAACAGCGCTTGCGTTGTTTTCATCGGCAACTCATTCCAGAAAATAACACCGTCTTTGTTCACGGCAATATTCACATTTTCCGGCTTGGTCTCACGCGGGACGTTGGTCTCTTTCGGGAGATCAAGTTTGACCGCGTTCACCACCACGGGAATGGTAATCAGAAAAATAATCAGCAGCACCAGCATCACGTCCACCAACGGGGTCGTGTTGATGGTGGAGATGACTTCATCTTCTTCGCCGTCTGATGCAAAAGTCATAGACATATAGTGGGCCTCAACATTAAAGCGGCATGGTACTTAAGCCGTTGCCATTATTCCGATCAACCAACTCGCGCGGCTTTTGCGGCCGGACGTCCCGGTTCACCAATGCGTGTGCCGCTCATGAGAACGGAGTGTAAGTCAGAACTGAATGCGCGAACTTTTTCCATCGAGCTCTTGTTGCGACGAACCAACCAGTTGTAAGCCAATACAGCGGGTACCGCCACCGCGAGACCGATTGCCGTCATCAGCAAAGATTCACCAACTGGACCGGCGACCTTATCGATTTGTACTTGACCGGCAACGCCGATTTCTGTCAGCGCGTGCAAAATTCCCCATACCGTTCCAAACAAACCAACAAAAGGCGCGGTAGATCCGACGGTACCGAGCAAGGCCAATCCGTCTTGTAAACGGCTTTGTACATTATCGACAGCACGTTGGATCGACATGGTGACCCAGGTATTGCGGTCAATGTGTTGGGTTAAATCGCTGGCACTGGCGTGATGTTGCGTTGCTTGCATTGCGCTCTCGGCGATAAAACGGAAGGGGCTTCCATCTTTCAAGCTACTGATACCCTGTTCGACGCTACCTGAGCTCCAAAATGATTTGGTCATCGCGCCGGCTTGCTTCATCAACTTATATTGTTCATATAATTTGCCGACCATCACGTACCAAGTACCCATGGACATGATAATCAAAACGATCAACGTGCCGCGTGCAACAAAGTCACCTTTGGCCCACAGATTTTCGAGACCATAGGGGTTTTCGACGACTTTAGTTGCCGCAGGCATAGCCGGAGGCTGCGGTGAACTTGCATCGGCTTTCGGCGCCTCGGTTGAAGGCGGCGTCGTGGCTTGCGCCAGCGCTGCCGGCGCAACTAACACCGCAGCTAACGGGCTTGCCAGCATGAATACAGCGAGGATTAGTGCGGTGAAACGTTTGGTGTTCAACATGTTGCCTCCAAAAAATGACTGCTAATAAGTTTTGTTTTAAAAAATATTTACGGTGTCTCGTTTACTGCTTACTGATCAAGCTTGAAACCAAAGGGGTAGGTCACTTTATATTCTGCCGTATCTGGCGGGAAGCGACAGGTCATGAAGGCTTTGATTACGTCCCTGTCGAACACGCCACGCGGGTTCGCCGAGGTGATGACTACCTTCGTTG